>JAVLBD010000080.1:0-6372 GCA_031581405.1 Dehalococcoidia bacterium | reverse complement strand
GTCTTCGCCCGCCTCCAGCATTCGCCCCAGCCAGTAGAGAGCAGCATCGGGATCTGAGCCACGCAGCGACTTATGAAGTGCCGAGATTATATCATAATGCTGGTCCCCTGCCTTATCATACAGTATGGCGCGATGCTGGAAAGCATCCTCGATAATGGACAGAGGAATCCTCCGTTTTCCATCTTTACCGGTCTCGGTGGCGAACGTCGCCATTTCCATTGCGTTAAGTGCGATACGGGCATCGCCGTTTGCCATGACCACCAGATGCTCCAAGGCGTCATCCTCGATATCCACCCCCATCTTGCCCATGCCGCGTTCTTCATCAACTATCGCCCGCTCCACAATTTTGCGAATCTCCTCATTGGTCAGGCTATTTAGGGTGAAGACGCGGCAGCGGGAAAGTAGCGGTGAGATTACCTCAAAAGATGGGTTCTCCGTTGTAGCACCGATGAGGGTGATAGTACCATCCTCCACGTGTGGAAGGATGACGTCCTGTTGTGCCTTGTTGAAGCGGTGTATCTCATCGATGAAGAGGATAGTCCTCCGGGTATACATACCCTGCCGCTCCCTGGCCTCGTTGATGATTTGCCTGATGTCGGCCACACCTGCAGTGACTGCGCTTATGGGACTGAAATGAGATTTAGTTATGCCGGCGACAATACGTGCCAGGGTAGTCTTTCCGCTTCCCGGCGGCCCCCAGAATATAATGGATGTGAGTTGATCAGCCTCGATGGTTTTCCTCAGCACCCGCCCCTGGCCCACGATGTGCTCCTGCCCCATGAACTCGTCGAAGCTGCGTGGCCTCATTCGCGCCGCCAGCGGCGCCTCCTTTTCCAACTGCTGCTGTCTGTAACCTTCAAACAGTGTCATTTTTTTAGGCCTCTACCGCTCTCAATACATTCCAGTATCTCTTAGATATATCGCTTTGCCTTGCCTACCTCCAATTGTTGTTTTTATGTTACCTGGACAATGTTCCCTTTATATATCTTCTTTCTATAACCCAGTTGACCTCTATCTTATCTATACCTCTTCACCTCAAACCGGTATAGCTTCACCGGCTCACGTGACGGGATGCCAGCCTTGGAGCGGCAGATTTCAATCTGGCGCGCTACGGTGTCCACCCCCTCGAGATCGGGAAGAAGCAGCCCCTTTCGTTTACCGCTCTCGACGATAATGCCGTATCTCTTAGGATCGAGCTCTGCCTCGCTCTTCACCGGCTCTGGATGGGTAAGGACATCGACACTATATTCCAGATCACCCAGTTCATCAGGTGTTACCGGAGGGAAGCGTGGATCGCGGGTGGCCGAGTTTATGGCATTGGTGATGACCTCCTCAGCAACGTTTGCCGTCGCCGGCTCATAAGTGCCTATACAGCCCCGCAGCAATCCACCGACCTTCAGTGAAACAAACACCCCGGATCGCTCCACCATCTCCGGGGTAAGTTCATTAGGACGAGGGATTGTTCCATCACGCACATAGTTCTCAATGGTATCCTTAGCCAGTTTCACCAGCGGGTGCATTCCATACCCCCCTCTTTATTATTATGCCTGCATAGCCCACAACACTGCGAAAATCGCGTATTACGTCTCCACTTGTCTGGTATTTAACTAACTCTGTCTCCTCCGCCCCCAAGTCCTTGCATGCTGAGATGAGGCTGGCCACCGGCGCATAGCCACACATGGTGATATGGTACTCGCCTATTCGTTTTAACAGCTCGTCTTCATTTAGCTCTAGTATCGCTACTATAGCCAGAAGATCCTTCCTGCTAGCAGAGTCCTGATCTTCATAATGAGTCATATCGCTGCTGGCCATGATTACCGCTTCACCACCTTGATCCTTGATCGCCTCGGCAATCCCTTTCCCGATCTCCTTATAGACGGTACTATCAGCATGGGTAAGCAGAATAGGTACTATCCTAATGCCCTTTTTCAAATACTGTAGAAAAGGTATTTGTACCTCAATTGAGTGTTCTTCTAAATGGGCTATATGATCCTCTTTCAATGGAGGGGACATTTCCAGTATCTTAATAGCCAGATCTGTATCTATCTCCACATTGCCCAGTGGCGTTCTCCATGTCCCTTCCGTCATAATGCTGAAGGGTTGCCCCAAGCCGGTATGGTTGGGGCCCATGATTACAAACGTATCTTTAAATTTAACTCTAGATAACACCGCTCCCGCCACCGGCCCTGAGTAGCTATATCCTGCGTGCGGCGAGACGACACCGAGCACCTCCTCTTTCGTCGCCCCTTCATCGATAAACTCCCTAATCTGCGCCTCCAATGAGGTGGCTGATCCTGGATAAAACTTCCCCGATACCACCGGATTCCTGATCATTTTGACCTCCCCCCCACCCTCATATAGAGGTCGGCACCGCAAAAGCGGCACCTGGAACCCTCCAGACCGACGACGTTAATATGGTAGCCCGTTCTACCGATAATAAGGTTGCCACAGGAATAGCACATTGTTTTCTCATTATCGTGACCGGGCACATTGCCCGTATAAACAAAACGTAGCCCCACCTTTTTTCCAATGTCGTAAGCGCGCTCAAGAGTAGCTACTGGCGTAGCGGGTATGTCAAGCAATTGATACTGCGGATAGAAGCGAGAGACATGCCACGGTGTTAGCTCCCCCAGCTTATCACGAATCCATGTAGCTATACCCTCGAGCTGCTCATCGTCGTCATTCATCGTGGGGATCACATTGGTCACTACCTCAACATGCATCCCCCATTTATGCTTAGCCCGCTCGGTTACATCGAGGATACCCCGCCATTTGGTCACCTTAGCCAGATCTTGATATAAGCTGTCGGTGAACCCCTTTACATCAACGCAGTAACCGTCAAGATAGGGGCCGATTTTATCTAAGGCCTGTGGTGAAATGAAGCCGTTGGTTACATAAACTGTGTAGAGGTCTTGTTTCTTTGCAATCTTCGCCGAATCGAGGGTATACTCAAACCATATAGCGGGTTCGTTATAGGTCCAGGCGATGCCCTGGCATCTTTCCCGCTTCGCCATTGCGACGGCATCCTGTGGAGAAATAGTCTGTGAACTCCGGCCTACAATGGAAGGATCGGTGCATGAAATCTGCCAGTTCTGGCAGTGCTTACAGTGGAAATTGCACCCCCAGGTGCCCAGTGAGAAGACTCGACTCCCGGGAAAGAAATGGAATAGTGGCTTCTTTTCGATGGGGTCGACTGCAACCGATGAGGCATCGGCATAGTTCAAGTTGTAGAGGACGCCATCCTTGTTCTGATACATCCGGCACACGCCGAGTTTGCCGGGGCCAATAGTACACTGCCACTGGCAGGTATGACACCTAACCCTGGAGCCGGAGAGCTTCTTATAAAGCAACGCCACTAGCATCCCCATCCTCCCTTCCCGTATTCTAACATATTCAGAAAGAGGTGCAACTTTATGTACGCTTGACTGCCCTATATCAAGTTGGTAGACTAATTTAGCGCCACAAATATAGGAAGCTTTTTTTGTATAAGGTGCACCTGATCCTCCTGAATTACTAGATTTATCTTACTGCTCTACAGCACGGTGTAAACTATAGAAATGGTGGTTATTGGTCTCACCGGAGGAATCCTTACAGGAAAGAGCACTATAGCCGAGATGCTCGCCGAAAAAGGAGCTGTGATCATCGATGCCGATCAGATTGGCCATGAGGCCTACAAGCCTCATACAAAGACCTGGCAAGAGTTAGTTAATACCTTTGGTGATAGTATCCTCAAGCAGAAGAACGAAGTAGACCGAAAAAAGCTCGGTGACATCGTTTTTACTGATCCCCACGCCCTTGAGCGTTTGAATAAGATCGTGCACCCCCGCATGCGCGCCATGATCCGGAAAGAGATTGATCATCTGAAAGGAGATGGGGTCGCTGTGGTGGTACTGGAGGCCGCTGTGCTCATCGAAGCGGGTTGGACAGATCTTGTGGATATGGTTTGGGTCACTGTCGCTCCTGAGGATGTGGTACTCAAGCGCCTTCATGACCGAGGCGGGCTTAGCGAAGATCAGGCGCGTGCGCGAATTCGATCCCAGATCTCTTCTGAGGAGAGGTCAAAGCACGCAGACGAAATAATTGACACCGATTGCCAGCTTAGCGAGGTTAAAGACAGGGTTGATGAGCTATGGGAAAAGCTTCTCAACAGAAAGTAATATTTGTGAATACCGTTCAGCTGCTGAAGCTCTTCATAGAACCGAGATCTGTAGCACTTGTTGGTCTCACCAGATCCACCGGTCCACTGGCATGGAACACGCTGGAGCATCTGCTTAGCTACGGCTTTAAGGGAAAGCTTTATCCGGTGAATCCCTCTGCAAAAGAAATCCTCGGGATCAAATGCTACCGCAGCGTTCAGGAAATACCTGATGATATCGACCTCGCTGTGATACTGACCCCACGCTCAGTAGTTCCAAAACTGATAAAAGAATGTACTGAGAAGGGGGTAAAGGCGATTACAGTTGTTGGCCAGGGGTTTGCCGATGGCGATGCGGAGGGCAAGGAGCTACAGGCAGAAATCGTGCGCATCGCCCGAGAGGGCGGAGCTAGAATAATGGGGCCAAATACCTTCGGTACAGCCAACGCGTTCATCAACTTCAGCTCCGCATTTGTCCATACGGATATGCAGGAGGTCCCTACAGGGATCATCTGCCAGTCAGGCTTATTTTTTGGCGGGCTTCCCAAATTTCCCATACTGGGTAAAGGCATAGACCTGGGGAATGCCTGCGATATCGATTTTTCCGACGGGCTGGAGTATTTCGAGGATGACCCTGACGTCAAGGTGATCCTTCTCTACATTGAAGGTTTAAAGGATGGTAGAAGATTTATAGAGGTTGCCAGTCGGGTAGCTAAGAAAAAGCCTATCATAGCTGTTAAATCGGGTCAGTCGGAGGCAGCTGCCCTGGCCGCCCAATCCCACTCGGGTAGCCTTGCCGGTAGAGACGAGGTATTCGATACTGCTTTTAAAAAATGCGGTGTAATTCGGGTAACCGCTGCTGAGGAATTCCATGATCTCTCCAAAGCCTTTCTACGATTACCTTTGATGAAGGGGAGAGGGATTGGCATAATCACCATGACCGGCGGCGGCGGCATTATGGCAACCGATGCCTGTGCACGCCATAATCTTGGTCTCGCCAAGCTCTCACCGGAAAGCGTAAGAAAATTAAACGCTCTTGCTCCTTCATGGCAGAATTTCGAAAACCCGGCCGATATCTGGCCACCATCAATGATTTCCGGAATACCTTTACCAGCCATGATCCGTAATACACTGGAGACTTATTTACTCGATGATAATGTTCATGGCGTGATGATAATCATGCCCCCCTTTCCTTCAAAATATGCCCACCTTGTCTTTGAGTCAATCAAGCTCACCACCAAATTTGAAAAGCCTGTCGTTATATGGCTCTATGGAACTGAAGTGGATGACCTGGTAAGCTGGCTGGAGAATGAAGGGAAAATACTGTATTACCCGACTATGGATCGAGCACTAAATGTCCTCTCCAGGCTTAATGATTACTACGAATATATAAATCGTGATAATGACACATAGCTTGCCAAAAATCCAGATAGAATAATGCTCACCAACAAGATCAGAGAGCTTCTCTCCCAGCGCGAAAAGCAATCTATTGTTCTCACCAATGTCCCCTTATCACCTGCTGCTGTTCTTCTTCCCCTCTATGAGAAAGAAGGTAAATATCATGTCCTGTTTACCAAGCGGACCGAGAAAATGGAGCATCATAAAGGACAGATCTCCTTCCCCGGCGGAGCAAGCCATGTGCAAGACCGAGATCTCATGGACACCGCCCTCCGTGAGACCTTTGAGGAGATCGGGGTACATCCGCAGGATGTAGACATACTGGGAGAACTGGACAACGTAGGCACCCTAACCAGCAATTTCCTGATCACCCCCTTCGTCGGCATTATTCCTTATCCGTATGAATTTATTATTAATGAGTACGAGATCGAGCAGCTTATTGTGGTCCCGTTATCCGCGCTAATAGATTTTACAAACCTCCGCGAGGAGACCTATATCATAAATGGAACCGAGTATTTGGAAAGCATTTTCGATTACAAAGGCCAAGTAATCTGGGGTGCTACGGCACGGATTATGAAACAGTTCCTTGGTCTGCTTATCTCAGACTGTCCGGAATGTTTAAAATAAGCGACTATGTCGATTCTTATCATCATATTAATGGAGACCGCTGAAAAAGAGGTACAGGATACTTTCTGCCGGGGGTCTGGGGTGCCCCCCAAGCTTTGGGGGATTAGGGGGTTGATTGAGACTATTTCAGCAGTCTGTAGTGATGAATCAAGCGATAGCCAGTATTTTGTTGGTAACACTCCCACCTGTTATAGCAAATCTTTGGCCGTTAT
>JAVLBD010000007.1:0-23252 GCA_031581405.1 Dehalococcoidia bacterium | reverse complement strand
ATACTGTAGCAGGAACCGCATTCTATTAAGAGGTCGACCCCTTTCTCCTCAGCAATGGCGAGGTTCCTCCCACTTAAAGCTAGCCCAGCCATCTCGTCGGAAGCCGGGAAGGTGCCATAGCCCGGACAGCAGGCATAGCCCTCCAAATCGACCAATTCTACTCCCAGTTCAGGCATGGTTAATCTCACTGCCCGTTCCAGGTCCGGCCTTATTGTAGGCATATTGCAGCCAAGAAAAAAACCGTACTTCATGATAATCTCTACTCTCCAAACATATAGGGGGCCGACTTGATTATCTCCGTTTCTTTGAGTATCCGATGGAATCCCTCCAATGACTCCGGATCAGTTACTACCGACGGTGGTTTTTCCTCCAGCCCCACAGACTTCCTCAATGCTCCTACCTTATGCACCGGCTGGGTATGCCCTGTCTCAAACAACTCTGGCAGGGATGGCGGAATGTATGTGACATCCTGACGGCACTGCCATCTTCTAATAGCCAGTCCAACCTCAAACGGCTTGACTCCCTGAGGACACACTTCCATACACTGATTGCAGGACACGCAAGTCCATGCCGTTTCATCCTCAAGCAATTCCTCTTCAAGACCCAGTAATACCATCCGAACAAGCCTTCTTATAAGCAATGGGGGATTTCCCTCCGCTGCTGGACAAACAGAGATACAGGTCCCACAGTTGAAGCAATGCCGAATGTCGCCTGCGCCATCCGTTATCTCCTGCCAAAGACTCTTGTTTGATTTTGCCAACTCAATCATACTATATACCTCTGAATGTAATTATGTCCTTATATGTTCTCCACACGTCTCGACCTGATTTACCTTGTAACTTTGGGGATTACCCATTTAATTATACCAGAGTACATATTTATAGAGAATGCTGAAATAGTCTTGATCAACCCCCTAAATCCCCCAGTCTTGGGGGATTATTAAAGCTGGGGGACACCCCCAGACCCCCGGCAGGAATCATACTACAACTCTTTCTCAGCAGTCTCTTACATTGAAGCTATTGTTGGGGGTTTTTTTATATTTCGAGCGTTGTTCCTATTTATGCCGTTAACTCATCCAGATCCAAGTACGGCTGCTTCATATCAACCATCGCGTTTACGATGAACTCAACCGCGCCTGTATAACCGATACCGCACTTTGGCCCGAGCTCATAGTAGCGGAACAGGTCTCGTATCTGGCCTTTGCAGTTCGAGCACGGCGCACTTAGGAGTTTCTTGATATCCGGGCTTATCACATCCTGGAAGGCGTCCACGACCTGCTTCACCTTCATCCTTCCGGATATCGCCATTTTCCAGTCAGGGAAGTTCATGCCCTGCATGATAGCGAACCCGCTTCCACCGCCGCAGCAGTAATTTTCCACTCCGTGGGGGGTCATCTCCCGGAACTGCGGGCAGAGCGCCCTCAGTATTCTTCTCTGCGGCTCGACAATCCCCATCAGCCTGACCATATTGCAGGGATCGTGAAGTGTAACGGGGAAGTTGTTCTTTTGTGGATCAAGCTTGAGCTTTCCGCTGAAGACTATCTCCTCGAGCAACGGGAAGCAGCTCTCCCTCGGGATGTTCATCTCTCCGGTTAATACTCTATCAGAGATTACAATCATCGCCTTGTGTGCGTGTCCACACTCGCCTACCATGATTTTCTTCACACCCAGCTCTTTGGCAGTTTGCGCATGTTTAAGCACTACTCTGGCAAGCTGGAAATCGTCGTACCATAAACCGTAGTTAACCGCATCGTAGGATACAAGGTCACTCGACAGCGTGTAGTTTATCCCGGCAGCATCGAATATTATGGCAAAGGCCGCGGGGTTCTCCGGCCAGGACAAGTACTCTCCGGCATTGTGAATGAGCAGGATATCCGCACCTTTCTTATCAACGGGTATCTTTATCTTCTTCCCCGTCTTTTCCTCGATCTCCTCCTCCATGAACTCAACGATGTCGGCGAGCGCAGCAGGGTTCATGCCCGTGCTGGAACCAACTTTCAGCTGCTGCACGCTGCCCTTCTCATGCAACTCCGGGGCTGCAATGCCGAGTTCCTGGCTGAACACCTTCCTGAGCTCATGACTTATCAAGCCATTGTCAACACCCATAGGACAGGTTTGTGCACATCTCCTGCACAGTGTACACCTGTGGGCTGATTCGATTAGTCTGGCAAGTGTCGTCCAGTTGAGCTCAAAGTCGTCCCCGCTGAGACGGTCGAAGATACCCTCACCATCTATGTACTTATGGATGATCTTGCGCAGGACCTCCGAGCGATAGGTGGGCCTGTAGACTTCCTGCTTGCCGCTGGCAACATAAACGGGGCAGGCATCGTTGCATGTCTGACATTTGGCGCAGTACTTCAATGAGAGCATGAGCGGTTGCAGGAATGTCCAGTTGTTCTCTTGCGAGAGTAGCTTCTTAAGTCCTTCAAGAAAGGCTTTGACTCTCCTCTCTTCCTCCTCCTTGCTCTCCGGCTTGAGCATGCCCACGGCACAGATACCGTCAAGCGAGCACTCATACCTGCACCTCTGATCCTCCGTAAGGGACTTGATAGGTTTCAGGCCGTCCTCAGTGAGCGGGTAGGGGAGAGGCATCAGGTCCTTCGAGTCAAGCGTAACCATCTGTTCGCTTGGCTTGCTGATATCTGCTACTTTAACTTTTTTCTTACTCATTCTTTTTTCACCTCGGATTCAACGTCACTTGTTGCAACCTCAGCCCACGTCTTTCCGGTCTGGATGTGCGGAGCTGACCAGGTCACGGTCTGTCCCAGGAGAGCCTGCAGCTTCTTTTCGACCTTGCTGCCTCTTAAATTCGGGGCGTCGTTCCAGCGCACCGCGAAGTAGGCGAAAAACTTGGTCGCGTAATGCATAGCCTGTGTGGATGGCATATAGAATAGGAACATGGCGAAGAGCACAGCATGGGCGACTAGCGCCGCGTCAACGGACACCACATTGAACGTAAAGACACCATAGTAGAACTCTCTGTAGAGGGCGAAAGTAGGGTCGTACACTGCCCAGGCAATCAGGCCACTGAGGAACACAAAGAAATAAAATACATAGCTGAAGTAGTTCTTTAGGGAGGCAAAGAGATTAAGGTCCCGGTCAGCCAGCCGTTTTATCATGACACCGATGCTGCCCAGACAACCCAGGCCAAAGCCGGCTACACCGACCACCAGCGTCAGGTAGTACAGTATCAGGACACCTATATTCGACGATTCGGCAGAAATATCAGCACCGGCTATCATGGCGATGGCACCAATTGCGACCAAACCGTGGAACGTTACTATGAGATAGAACCCAACATGCCACATATAAAGGACCACCCAGTATGCTCTGTTCAGCTTGAAGTATTGGAAGAAAGTCAGGTAGTCCTTTACTATGAAAAGTACATCTTTGAGCAAGTTCTTATTCCGCTCCTTGGTCGACCAATCAGTCTCCTCTAGATAGGATTTCCCTTCGTCATGTGGAAGCGGGTATAGCTCCCATCTCAGGTGAGCAGGCATTTGGGCATATTTCATCACTCTATATGTGTAAGTCCCAGCGATATATAAATAAGATGCCCAAACCAGTATAAACAGAAATATTATAGGATCCATTTATATCTTACCTCCAACCAGCCTATTCATTATAGCTACAAACTAACATATGGTTATGTGATAAATATCACAAACTAAGAATTATAAATATGGTCCATCCACTTTTTATGGTTTCAGGAAAGGGGCACTACCTCAAATCTAGCTAATTGCTAACACCGGGGACAATATTACCAAATAGTTTATATGCCCACGTATTAAGTGTACTACTATGCATTATATCTGTTTGAACCCTATATTTCAATTTCACTATCTCGTATTTTTCTCGGCTTCGGGCTAAGTGGCTTTTGGCTATCCGTATACATAATAGCTAAGGACCTATACATTAGATGTGCTAATTTTGAATACGGGAAATAAGCTATACCGTAGAAGACGGATACAAGATGAATAAAGTAGAGAACATATGCAGCGGTGGCAAGCTCCGCAAGCCTGAATACCTCGGTAAGCACACCCAGGACGGTAACCGTAAGAATTAAAAGTATAAGATTCCAGTCAAGATAGCTGCTATTGCCGACGTCTTTCCCCCCCTTAAGCCTTCTAAAAATTACTAATAAACAACCAAATATGACAGCTATCGCACCCAGGTTGGCAATAATCTTAAGTGGATTATACGAGGATAGTGGCGTCTCTATACCGAACGCGTATGTGCCTATGAAAACAGAGGCAGTCACAAGTGCAAAGGCAAGGCAGCCGTAGAATATGGCCATATGGGAAAGCATCCTAATCCTTGATGATCCACACTCATAGAATTTCTTGTGTTGCAGAAATTCTATGATTTTGAAGATAGCTGCACCGCTCACTATGTTGGTTATCGATGATGTGGGAGAACCTGTACTTTTCTTCATATCTCCCCAAAATCTGGAAAGTGATAGGGCAACAATGATGAAGATTAGTCCTGTAAGTACCAAGAATACAGGGTCGACAATAATATGGGGTACAAACTTGGCGAAAACTATCTCTCCCTCTGGAATTGTGAGGTATCCCATCGCACCTAACAGGATTAGAAACAGGGCAACGGGAAACAAGAGCAGTAATGGCAGGTATTTTATATTGCGAAAAGCTTTTCCAAGAAATGCAGGGTTTGCGTAATGGCCAAAGCTATAATTGCGTAGCGCAGCCAGGACATTCCCGGGGCCGGCATCCCTGGGGCAGTGAACTGTACAATCGTTACACTGGTGGCACAGCCAGATGTCCGGGTCCCCTAATAGCCTGTCTTTGAGTCCCCACTGAGCCCATAGCATTTCTTTTCTGGGGAAGGGTTTTTCTTCGGGCGAAAGAGTACAGACCACCGAGCACGTGCTGCACTGGAAGCACTTCTTCAGCGATTCCCCACCCAAACCGATCACTTCTTTGGTGAAGTTGCTATCTGGTTTTATGAGGTCCCGGTCGTTCATGCTTCCTATTTAAATCGCTTCCAGTACCAATTCCGAAACATCTTTTATGTCAATGACGTCTTCTTTTCCCAACGTGAGCACGCTATCGTCGAAGTTGAGCATACAGTAAGGACAGGCTACTGCGAGAATGTCGGCCCCTAATTCAACAGCCTGCTCCAGCCTCCAGTCACAGAGCCTTTCCCCCTTTGGGGTATCCATCCAGATCCTTCCCCCTCCCCCCCCACAGCAAATGGCGTTCTGTTTTGAATCCTCAAATTCGACTAGCTCAAGGCCGGGGATGGCTTCAAGCACACGGCGTGGTTCATCGTAAATATCATTATGACGCCCTAGATAACAGGGGTCATGATAGACGACCTTCTTTTTAATCTCCCGGGAGAAATTCAGCTTTTTCTCTTCAAGGAGCTGAGCCCATAATTGTGTGGTGTGGACTACTTCAAATTCAGCTCCCAGCTCCGGATATTCATTCTTGAAAGTATGATAACAGTGAGGGGAACTGACCAGTACTTTTTTAACCCCACTCTCAGTAAATGTCTGAATGTTGGTATTAGCCAGGCTCTGAAATGTCTCCTCGCCTCCAGCTTTGCGAACACTCTCCCCGCAGCACTTCTCTTTCTCTCCCAGTATCCCAAAATCTATCCCCATTTTCCCCAGGATGTCCACCGTCGCCAGAGCCATTCTTTTTACCTTGGAGTCATAAGCAGGGATACAACAGGGGAAATAAAGCCATTCAGTTTGTGGGGTGAATGTCTTCACGTCCCTGCCTTGGGCCCAATCCGCCCGTTTTTCCGGTGCCTCCCCCTGAGGATTACCCAGTGAAGCTATGTTCTTTATGCTGATGCGAAGTGAATCGGGAACTTTACCCGCTCCCATCTCTGAAACGACCTTGCGTATTGCTTTCATGACATCTATTGTTTCACCACCCCGCGGGCATCGCTTAACGCAGGCACCACAGGTAGCGCAGGTCCAGATATCCTCATCTTCAAAATCGACCAGACCCAACTGCGCCTGGTGTACTATCTTGCGAACGTTGAAATCTCTCACCAGATTCCACGGGCAAGTACCGGTACAGGTACCACACTGATAGCATATCTTTAACTTTTCGCCACCCAAATCCAGTAGAATATCCATCGTTTCTTTATCAGGAGTCGCTAAAGTCATGTGAACTATCCTCCTCTATTCCGTGGCCAGTGGCATGCACAGAATTCAATCGGCCAATGCCTCCGGCGTAAGTGTTTTATGCCAAGGCGACTAAAAGTCCTTATAGGGGTTAGGGCCAACCCTTTCTATCGTTTCCAGGAAATCGTCGAAGATTTTAGGTAATTTGTCGTATTCCGATATCGAAAGCTGCCACACCTCAATCCTTTCGGACTCGAGAACAAGCCTCTGTAATGTCTCTTGCACCTTCTCCATCCTGTAGTTTGCCAACTCGCTACCCTTTATGAAGTGACACTGGTAATCATCTCCGTAATTACACCCTATCATGAGTATCCCATCTATGCCCTTTGACAGGGAATCGGCAATCCAGACAATATTCATCGAACCCAGGCATCTTACCGGGATCACCCTCACGTACGGATTATAGGTGAGACGATTGATGCCGGCCACATCAAGCGCCGGATAGGCATCATTCTCACAGAGAAAGGCGATAACCCTTGGCTTTTCTTCGTCCTCTTCAGGCACCTCTACAGCCTTGAGCATGGAGCTAATAATGTCAACGGAATAGTCCTTAAATGAGATGATTCTTTCCGGACATGAACCCATGCAGATGGCACATCTTCGGCATCGCGTCGGATTGGGTAGAGGATTGAACTTCTCATCTTCATCGTACATACCAAAGGGGCATTCCTCGGTACACCGCTTGCATTGGGTGCACCTTTGCATAAACAGGTCTGGATAGGTTTGGTCCCATGCCCTGGGATGTAGTGCCATACCCTTGCTGCTTTGCTCCACACATTGGATTGCCTTGAGGGCGGCCCCGGTAGCATCATCAATAGAGGTAGCGCTATCCTCCGGCTGCCTAACGCAACCGGTGGAATAAATCCCCGTTCGCCGCGTCTCATAGGGAAAGCAGATGAAGTGAGAATCCGGAAATCCGTACTTCAAAGTAGGAAGCTCAGGCCCCTGTCGGTATTTAAGCTGAAGGGCGGGAGCTGCATAGAAACCTGAATCCGGAGCACGCTCAGCAGCCCCTTCACACTTTTCTTCGGAGGATTCTGCCTCTGCCGTAGCCTTCTTTGCCTCTTCAGGCATAGAGTTTGGAACTATCCCTACGGCGAGAACAACGAGGTCCGCATTGATGCCAATTTTCTCACCCAACAGCGTATCTTCCACCTCCACTGTCAGGCAGCCTCCCCCTTCTGAAATGCCCTGCACCTCTCCTTTGGTGAAAAATACGGCCTGTTCCTCCTGCACCCTCTTATAGAAATCCTCATATTGGGCTGGTGTTCTTATATCCTTGTACACTACGTAAACAGACGCATCAGTATTCTGCTCGGTTACATAGAGAGCCTGCTTTAGAGAAGTAAGACAGCAAAAGGAGGAGCAGTAGGGCAGGTGGTTCTCATCCCGCTGCCCGGCGCACTGAATAAAAGCTACGCTCTCAACCTCTTTTCCATCGGAAGGCCGCTTGATCTTGCCCTGTCGTGCCAGCTCCTCCATCTGGAAGTTTGTAATAACATCGGGGTATTTACCGAAACCCAGGTGATCCAATTTATTGGCCTCGTATGGCCTGAATCCGGTAGCTTGAATGATAGAGCCAATTCGCAAGCTCGTCTGGCTGCCATTCTGCCTCACAAGAACGTCAAACATCCCGGGAGCCCCTGTAGTCTTCTCAATCTCCGCACCGGTAAACACCTTGATTCTCGGGTTACCTTCCACTTCTTTGATCTTGGCCTCAATGCCGGTATCTTCCAACTGCTGATAAGGGGGATGCTTGGGATATTGTTTGTACAGTTTGGACATCCAGCCGCCTAGAGATGGACTCTTCTCTACCAGGCAAACCTCATATCCAGCCTTGGCTGCTTCCAGAGCCGAGGTCATCCCGCTTATTCCACCCCCAACCACCAGGATGGTTTTATCAATCGTCTCCTGGTAAGGTTCTGCAGGCAGGACCTTTTGAGCCTTGGCAATGCCCATCCTCAAATAATCCTCGGCAAGCATCTGTGTGTCTTCATCTTGAGGGGTGTGAGACCAGACGACATGTTCCCGCAGATTAACCCTCTCCAGGACAACGCCCGGATCATAAGAGAAGATTTCCTGCTGTGCTCTAGGAGAACAGGCAGCTATAACTACCGTGTTAACCCCATCCTCTATATCCTTTGCGATAAGCTGGGCGCCTTCTTTACCGCACAGGAATGGATGAGTCTTGCATATTTCAACCTTATATTCCTTGGTTGCTACTTCGGATAACTTATCCAGGTCGAGCGAATCGCCAATGCTGCAACCACCACATATATAAACTCCCAGTTTCTTATCCATTTTGTCCTCCAGCCACGATAGATTGGATCGCCTTGAGTGCTGCCCCGGTGGCATCCATCACCGAATTGGACACATCGGCTGGCCTCTTGGAACAACCGGCAGCGTAAATCCCTGGAGGTTGAGAAGCTATGAATCCGTAGTCATCATAAGTGATATCGGCAGCTATCTTTGTGTCCGCAATTGACGGCACTAGGCCGGTAGCCAGAACAACCATCTCAACCGGCTCACTAACCTTCTTGCCCTGCGCCACGTCCTCGGCCTCGACGATCAAGTCCTTTGTCTGCGGGTCCTCTTTAATCTTGGCCACCTTTCCTTTTATCAGGGACAGATTCTCATAGCCCTGCACTTTGCGATAGAAGTCTTCCAGGTATCCGGTGGCGCGTATATCTATATAAAAGAGGAAAACCTTTGCATCAGGGTTCTTTTCCTGAATGTAGGTGACCTGTTTCAGGGAACCTAAACAGCATACGGCTGAACAATAGGGGAGATGATTTACATCTCTGGAGCCGGCGCATTGAACAAAGGCAATGCTTTTTACCTCTTTCCCATCCGAGGGGCGAACTATCTTGCCTTGAGTTGGACCGTCAGTGGCCGCCATTCTTTCCATCATTACATTAGTTATTACGTTCGGATACTTACCGTAGCCCAGATTATCAAGTTTAGTAGCATCGTACGGTTTCCAACCAGTAGCCATAACCACTGACCCAACCTTCATGTGTACGCTCTCTGCGGTCATACTCAGATCAATAGCCTCATAGGGGCAGACAGGAACACATTTAGAACACTCTGCACCCGGGCAAACCTCGGTATCAATTACATAGTTTGTTGGAAATGACAAAGGGTTGGGTGCATAGATGGCCTTGGTTTTATCCATTCCGTAGTTTAAATCGTTGAGTCTTTCAACCGGGCAAACCTCAACACACTTTCCACAGGCGGTGCAATTATCATTAACCATGCGAGGGGTCAGCTTGACAGTAACGTCATAATCTCCCTCTTTCCCCGAGATATTCTCTATTTCCGCAAGGGTAAAGACCTTAATCCTGGGATTTGTTTTTATCCGCCTGAAGTTTATCTCAAGGCCGCAATAAGGGGCACAAAGCTTAGGGAAATAGTGATTCATCCTGGCTACTCTCCCACCCAGATACGGACTTTTCTCTATTAGAATGACTTCGTACCCTACTTCGGCAGCCTCAACTGCTGCCGTTATGCCGCTGATTCCTCCCCCTACAACAAGGATGCTGTTCGGAGAGTTTATGCTTTCTACGTTCCCCATATAGTTCTCCTCAATTGTTAGAATCGATACCTAACTCCCTCTTCTTCTCCTCTACTACATTACGTCTTATTCTGATAGTGTTTTCTCCAAAAAGACTGAACCTCAGCCAATCAAATCCAAAATCCAGTAGCGCTTCATCGTCTGTTCTTATTTTCTCGATAACCTCATCGTCAACTTCGAAACGGTTGAGGAAGCTGCTCTCTAGAAGGAGCCCTCTAAATCGGTCAGTATCGTAGCAGGCGAGATAGAACATATGACTCTTCGCTGGCTCTAGACCTTTGCCTTCGCGAAAACGCTCATGCAGCGTAATCTCCTTGTACGACTCGTTCTTCTGGTCATAGAGATCAATGCCTTGGTCCTTCCACCACTCCGCTACCGTCCATTCATTACCCTCGTTAAGTCCTGAACAGGAGGACTCGTCATCAACGATAAAACAGAACTCCTCACCATCAGCTCTTTGCGCTGTTTTGCCGGATGCTATCCCCAGAGGATACATGCGGCAGGACCACGGTCGAGCTTCGTATACACTGCATCCATCTGAAGTAACAAAGGGGCAACTCTTGCGCTCATCATCCTCCATCCTCAGTAAAACCACCGGAAGTTTTTCGCCTGCTAGAATTGGAGGAAGTGTGTATTCTTCGAGAAATTCTCCCGAAGAAAGATTTAACGCCTTTTTCAAGCGAAGTACATCGTAGGGCGTAAGAAAGATGTTTACATCACCGCAACACTGGGTGAAGCATGAAAGCCCTTTATGACAGGAAAACCTGAACTTACTTTCTGGAGAAAGCCTTGGATACTCTTTTAGTATGGCTTCCTTGAATTTTTCAAACATTTTCCTCCATTAGGAACTCCAGGCACCGTCAATAGTGCCTGGAGTCCTAGGAAATCGCTCAACTCTTGGTTACTGTCGGGTATCCCCGTCACTATTTATCTGGAACGAGCTGGATTATCTCCCTCTTAAACACGTCCCACTTCTCTGTTTTAGGATCCCACTTACAGTTGACAAAGCACTTCCAGTTGTCGTTATCCATTTTCGGTGTATCTGACCTGTAGTAGTATCCCGGCCATCTGGTCTCCTCACGGAAGAGGACGGTTCTTACATGGGACTCTGCCTGCCACATGCGGTGTATGTTCTCCCAGCATCTCATCAGTTCGTTGAGATCCGCGGCACCCAGCTTCTCAGCATCTTCCTTCAAGAAGTTAAGAAGGTCAAGGCCTATTTCCAGGTAGTACTTATTGGTACTGAACTGGGTCGCAGCTCCACCTGCATACTCATCCATGAGCTTCTGCAGACGGAACATGAACTGTCTGGGCTTAATGTAGTTCTCGTTTACATCCGCACTGTCCGTCTGACCACTATACTGCTGGAACGTGTCCAGGGGCTTGAGGACTTGCTTTTTAAGCTCCTCAACCTTGGCACTATCCACCTTGGGCTGCGCAGGATTGTCAACGATGTAGGCTAGAGCTGCCTTAGCACGAATTCGCCCCTCAGCATGAGAACCGTCTGAGAACTTGTGACTGGAAGCCCCAGAGGCATCGCCGGCGCAGAACAGACCCTTCGTAGTGCACATCCCATTGTAGCCCCAGAAGTATGAAGCCTTGGACTTCTCATTCTGGAGATCCTCGGGACCGCTAACCCATGCACCTGAAGCACCAGAGTGGGAGCCTATAAAGTAGGGCTCACAGGCCTGTATCTCTGATGGTTTCTCTTCGGGGGCAATATTGCTGCCCGCCCACAGAAGGGCCTGAGAAATGGTCATATCCAGGAAGTCCTCCCAGGCCTCAGACTCCACTTCCTTAAGCTTCTTCTTTCTTTCCTTCTCATCGGGTACACTGTCTACGATCTTGGCAATGGCCTCCTCCGTTCTCATGTATGCGGGGCCTTTACCTTCCTGCTGGTCCAGCATCATCAGGTAGTTTCTCAGGTTGGCTGGTATAGGCTTAACCAATCCATAGGGAGCCCAGTTGTCAAGTTCCGGCCTCCGCTCCACCATATACTCGCCACCCAAGGCGGTTGTCGCCCTGGACTTAAACAGGAGGAACCAGGCTCCGACAGGGCCGTAGGCATCCTTGAACCGAACAGGAATAAAACGGACCTCCTGACAGGTCATTTCACCCCCAGCCCTCAATACAAAGTAGGTGCTGGAGCCGGTATTGAATGGTGGATACCAAGACCTTCCTAAACCCTCACCGGTTGAACGGGGCTTGAATACGTGAACCGCGCCACCCATAGCAGCGATTACAGCCTTGGCCTTAAACACGTAGAACTTGTTTTCCCTGACACTGAAGCCTACCGCCCCGGCAACCCGGTCGCCGTCCATCAAGGGCTCTGTGATAAACACCCTCTCATAAATGCTACCGTTGTCGCCCAAAGTTGCCATAGCATTTTTAGCCGCTTCGGCTATAATGACTTTGTAGGACTCACCATTGATCATAAGCTGCCAGGGACCCTCAAATACGTAATTGCCCTCGGCATCCTTCCAGATAGGTAAACCCCACTTCTCAAACAGATGTACACTACCATCGACATGCCTGCCAATGTCATAGACCAGGTCGTCCCTGGTAATGCCCATGAGGTCATTTCTGACATAACGAACATAGTCCTCAGGTGACCTTCCTTTCGCCTTCATCCCCACATACTGGTTAAGGGCTGAAAGTCCCATGGCAACGGCGCCACTCCTGTCCATGGACGCCTTGTCCACTACCGTCACCTTAAGGTTATGTTTCTTCGCCCAGTAAGCCGCTTCAACTGCAGCCCCACAGGCGGCCATACCCCCACCGATAATCAATAAATCGGTGGTTACTTCAACAGTTTCAAAATCTGCCATATCTTCACCTCCTATTATTTCTTGCTTAGTGACGGAAGCTCCGGAACCCTCAATGACTCGGGCTCGGTAAACAACACCGGACTCTTGAGGTCGTCTGCTTCTGGCGATGTCTTGAATCCTCCGTCAGGCACAGCGGATCCCTCAGGGGTGGTCCTGATGGGGAACTTGAATCGCTTGAGGCTTCCGTTTCTGAATTTGACAGTCCACATGATGTCTTCCGTTCCCCGGAGGGGTGTAACGCTTGCGCCCATCGGTATGAAATCGGCATAACCCCTAACCGCCATAGCCTGCTGAGGGCAAGCCTTGACACAGCACATACATTCCCAGCACATCATCGCGTCACGGTTGTAGGCCTTCATGGTCTCTGAATTCAAAACCATAAGGTCGTTAGGGCAGGCATGCTGACAAGCAGTCTTGTCTAACCCTTTACAGCCGTCACACTTCTCCATGATTACATAACTTGGCATACTCAGTCTCCTTTCTCCTGTTTATTGTTAACCCAAATTTGTTTTTCGGAACACTCTGAAGCTTTTCCTTTTCTACCACCCCCTCTAGCAGGAATACAAAAGTGCATCCATTATATCCAGCCTTTAATTTTCGACAACCAGGTAGAATTCCTCCTCAGTATTGGGTGTTCTACTCTTTCGCTCTATCGCTCTGATAGTAGTCCGCTAGTATCTTCGCCACTTCTGGGCGGGAGAACTCAGCTGGAGGACTCTCGCCATTGGAAAGTATTTCACGTACCTTCGTACCGGAAAGCATCAGGTAGTCCTCATTGGAATGAGGGCAATCGCGAATCATGACGATCGCCTCGCACTTGTTGCACCACACAGTGTGGTCTCCCTTGTAAATGCCAATCTCGAGAGCATCCTTAGGAATCTTATCAAATATGGTTTGGGCGTCAAAAGGACCATAGTAGTCGCCAACGCCAGCGTGGTCACGACCGGTAATCAACGTTGTCGCCCCCATATTCTGACGGAAGATGGCATGCAGCAAGGCCTCTCGAGGACCCGCATAGAGCATATCGAATCCGTAGCCTGTAACCTCTGCCGTATTGGGCTCAAAATAGAGCTCCACCATTTTTCGGATAGAAGCATCGCGCACATCGGCAGGGATATCTCCCTTCTTCAACTTGCCCAGCAGCATGTGTATGACGGCACCATCGGCGCTTTCTGCTTTCATCGCCATTTTAACAAGCTCTTCGTGTGCCCGATGCATAGGATTACGGGTCTGGAATGCTACCACTTTCTTCCAGCCATTCTTCTGGATCATTTCCCGTATTTGAGTCGCTGTGCGGAAGGTCTCCGGAAAATCGGTAATGAAATAGGAGTAATTCAATACCTGAATCGGACCGGAGATGAACGTTCTTCCTGCGCTCATCCATGCAGCGACACCTGGATGTTTCTCATCGAGAGTACCGTAGACCTTCTCGGCTATGAGCTTCATCTGATCTTCGGTTGCTTCCTCGATGGCCTGTACATCCTGAATGGCGATAACCGGATTGCCACCAACGTTGGGATCTTTTAGTGCAATGCGCTTGGCACCCTTGACCGAACTGGCATCTTTAACAACGTTGACGATGGGAACAGGCCAGAAGAGACCGTCCTTAGTCTGCATTTTCTCGGCTACTTTCACGGACTCCTCGAGCCCCATAAATCCCTTCAAAGGATTGAAATAGCCGGATGCAAGCATCACTGCATTAGCGGCCGCCTGCGAACATACAACTATCGAGGGTAGCGTTTGTGCTTCCTTTATAAGCTGTGCTCGCTTTGCATCGTCTGCCACGTAGAGTGGATTTAGAGTGTCCGAACCATGCGGTTTAATGAGTTTGTCTGCCATACTATCTCCTTATTTCTTTAAATTCTAAAGCAGCTGTCCCATAAATACTCTTCCCTGATGCCATCACTAACGACCTTTTCGGCGCCTTCACCAAATACTTCTAAGTGATCCAACATTCAGGGTAAATATACAGGAGACGGCCATCTTTGCCCTATTGCTGTATTGAGAGTATTACGCGAATCCCTTCCCCCCTTTCATGACAGATATTACCTTCTACGGTCACCGGATTGCATCGACCAATCGGCTTATTGTTGAGTAGGCAATAATGCGTATGAGGCTTTACTAGCTTCTAATCCTCTATTGAAAGGGGCTCAGGATAGTGGATGAATCGTCCTTGGCAGGCGAGGATCCTGACCTGAGAGCGGACATTTATTAGTATACATTTCTTAAGCGTATTGCGTCAAGATAATGTACTCGTCCAGTACGTTAAGTTGAACCTTCAGGCTATCTGAGGTACAATTAGATAGGAATGGGTGTAGATAAGATCAGGATCATCATTGCCGATGACCATGCAGTGGTGCGTGAAGGCACCCGCGAATTGCTCCAAAAAGAAGTGGATTTGGAGGTCGTCGGTGAGGCCGGGGATGGTGAAGAAGCAGTGAGGCTGGTCAGAGATCTTAAGCCGGATGTGGCCATAATGGATATCGCCATGCCCCGACTCAACGGTATTGAAGCAACGAAGCAGATTAAAACCATCTCACCGGGGACAGCGGTTCTTATGCTTACCGCGTACGAGCACGACCAGTATGTCTTTGCCCTTCTTGAAGCCGGAGCTGCCGGATACCTGTTAAAGGACGTCCCCAGTGAAACGCTTATTGAGGCCGTTCGTGCAGTGCATGCCGGTGAATCAGCGCTCCACCCGGTTATTGCCCGCAAGGCACTGGACCACTTCGTGCGTACTGCAAATAAGACCGGAGGGCCTCAAACCCAACCCCTCACTGATAGGGAGACAGAAGTGCTCCGATTAGCTGCTAAGGGACAAAGTAATAGGGAAATTGCTGACAAGCTTAGCCTGAGCATGCGCACAGTCCAGGCTCATCTGAGAAATATCTTCAACAAACTTAAGGTAGGTTCACGCACGGAGGCAGTGATCGCTGCATTAAAGAACGGACTGCTTACCTTTGAGGACATAACTGACTCTTAAAATGAACGAGAAGTACCCATCATACTTCAGATAATGGCATACATATATGCTTATAGGATAAGAGGGAATTCTACATTCTGATCTCCAAACTCTAAACAAATCCAAATGGCCCAGATCACAGCCCCGAAACCGGCGACAATCAGATTCTTTGTGACTGCAGGGGGACATCTCGTCTTTATAGAAAGAGGTGGGATATGAATAACAGGAAGAAGGGGGGGCACCCGGTAGCACCGCCAAGGACACAGTCTACCCGGCAGGAATTGCAGCAGACTATTTCTGTTTTCAAGGATAGCGAGCAATCGCTGGCAGCCCTGAACGCTATCTCTGATCTTATTACTCAACCCCTGGAAATTCGACAAGTCCTCACGCTAGTGGCCGACAAGACCATGGAAGTAATGGATGCAGATGCTGTTCTTATATTCCTCGTAGATGAGAAAACTCAGGAGCTTGTACTGGAAGTCAGCAAGGGCGCCTCACAGAAATTCGTGTCCAGCGTGACAAGGGTGAAAGTAGGGGAGGGCTTTAACGGAACAGTAGTACAGACGGGGAACGCCCTACTGGTGGATGATGCCACCACCGATCCTCTGCTAAGCACGCAGGCTGTCGTTATCGAGGGAATAAGGTCACAGCTTATCGTTCCTTTACGCTCCAGGGGAAGGGTTATGGGAACCCTCTGCATAGCTAATCGCGTGTCTGGAAAGTTCCACGTGGGTGATGTAGCGTTGCTCAGCAGCATTGGCAATACCCTAGGGGCTGGCCTTGAGAACGCCAGTCTTTTATGGGAAATGAAACAGGCACTGACACTGTTGCGACAATCGGAAGAGAAGTATCGCGACCTTTTCGAGAATGCTTATGATGCCATCTGGTTGCATGATTTAGATGGCAATATGCTTGCTTCGAACAAAGCGTGTGAGAAGCTTACCGGGTATTCCTCAGGAGAGTTTAAGAATATACACATCTGTCAACTGTTTTCAGAGTATAGCCGTTCATGCATGGAGCAGATAGAGCGGGGATTGATACTGAATGAGGATGTCGAATATCGTTGTGAGGGGGAATTGATCAAGAAAGGTGGGGCGACAGCGGCTGTCCATATAACAACCAGCTTAATAACCCATGATGGTGAAGTCGTCGGCTTTCAGCACTCCGCACGGGATATAACGGAAGAGAGGAAATTACAGGAGAACCTTCACTATTACCTGCAGCAGGTCACCCGAGCTCAAGAGGAAGAACGCAAGCGGATTGCCCGAGAATTACATGATGAGACCCTGCAGAATTTAATCGCAATCTCACGCCAGTTGGAGAAGATCACCTCCAGCGATGCGCTATGGGAGGAGAGCATTGAAGTTGTGCGTGATTTCAAGAAAAAAATCGAGGTTGCAGTGCAGGAGATACGCCGTTTCAGCCACGACCTGCGACCCTCAGTGCTGGATGATCTCGGCCTGCTGCCTGCACTGGAACTGCTGGCCGACGATCTAGACAAGCAGGGAATCGCTACCAGCTTCAAGACGGTCGGCGAGGCGAGACGGCTTGTCCCTGAGGTGGAGGTGATGCTATTTCGCATTGCGCAGGAGGCAGTAAGTAATATATGGCGACACTCTCAAGCTTCAGAAGCGGAACTTGTTATAGAGTTCAGCGATGCTTTGGTAAAGCTGAACATCGGCGATGACGGTAAAGGTTTCAGATTACCACAAAGGGTGGTTGATATGGCTGGCCTGGGCAAGCTCGGATTGACAGGAATGTACGAGCGAGCCAAGTTGCTCGGCGGTAATCTAATGCTGACATCAAAGCGGGGTAAGGGGACAACAGTAACTGTCGAAGTACCCTTAAAAGCGTTCAACGGCGGTGGGAACACCAGATATGGTAAAAAATAATACACCTCCTCCTTAGAGCAGGTTGACCAACACCAGGAAGTAACACTGACGGAAAAATCCAGGAACAGCGTTATAGAAATCTGAAGCGAATACAGGGAGCAGTAAGAATAAATATCGATCGGGTTGAAAAAGAGAAGATTGCAGTTCTATTGCTCTCGGGAGACCGGAACCAAGGATTATATCGTGGTTCATAGTATCAAGGAGTACCTGAGACGCAGCATTAGATATTTCCCCTTTTGAGAAACATAATGTCAAGCCATTACCCAATCTTCCTGGATTTAAAGGGACGGAGATGCGTCGTGGTTGGTGGCGGTTCAGTGGCAGAACGTAAGACTGGAATGCTCCTTGAACACCAGGCGTCGGTGACAGTGATAAGTCCTACACTGAGCCACGGATTGCAGCATCTTGCGGAGCAGGGTGCCATTCAAACGATTATTCGGAATTACCAGACGGGTGATCTGGAGGAAGCTTTCCTGGTTATTGCTGCGACCGATGACCCGTGTATCAATACCGCCATAGCAGATCAAAGGAGAAAACAGAGGGCGCTGATAAATGTCGTTGATAATCCAGAGATCTCCGATTTCATCGTCCCCGCATTAGTGCGTCGTGGAGATATCACTATTGCTATCTCCACTGCAGGCAAGAGCCCGGCATTGGCACGAAAAATCCGAGCTGAGCTGGAGAAAAGCTTCGGTGCCGAGTATGCTTCTTTGGTCAGGTTGGTCAACGAAGTCCGCTCCGAATTAAGAAGAAAGGGTGTTACTGTTCATGGCGATGACTGGCAAGAAGTTTTAGATCTAGATTCACTGGTAGAAATGATACGGTCTGGCCAAAATGAGGAAGTAAAAGCAATCCTCCTTTATAAGTTGAATAAGCTGGAAAGGGGGGGCAGAAAGTGAAGCCAGCTGATATGCAAATTTGCGTAGTCGGCGTGAATCACAGCACGACCACAGTTGCGATTCGAGAGAAACTGGCTATCAGCACGAGACAGCTCAGTGATGCACTGGTTTCCCTTGGTATCTATGTGGACCATGGTATTATTCTTTCTACATGCAATAGGACTGAGATTTATACCGTGAGTAGTGATGGCCATAACACCGAGCAAGCAAGTGCCGACTTCCTGAGGACTTATTCAGATTTATCGGATAAAGATCTGCGGCGCCATCTTTATATATATAAAGATAAAGGGGCCATAGAGCATCTTTTTCGCGTGGCATCCGGCCTTAACTCAATGATAATAGGTGAATTTGAGATCCTGGGGCAGGTAGCTCGATCATTGGATGTTGCTGAAAGAGTGAAAATGGTGAACTTCCCCTTGCGCAATCTCTTCCGGAATGCTATCCGAACAGGTAGGCAGGTTCGGGAAGAGACATTGATCAGCAGAAATGCGCTCTCGGTTAGCTCTGTGGCAATAGATCTAGCTATAGGGGCTCTCGGTAGCCTCAGCAATTGTAGGGTTTTGGTTATCGGCGCTGGCGAAGCAGGTATGCTGGTGGCTAGAGCAGCTAAAGAAAGGGGTGCTCAGGAGATAGCTGTCACCAGTCGATCTGAGGAAAGAGCTGCAACAGTAGCAGCGGCCCTAGGCGGGGGGTTGGCTTCTATGAGCAACCTGGAAGCCGAGTTAAGTATTTCAGATATAGTAATTAGTTGCACCGGAGCACCACATTTGATATTAGATCTGAACCTGCTAAAAGGGTCTATGAAAACTCGCCCGGAGCTACCCCTTGTGGTCATTGATATTGCAGTGCCCCGGGATGTAGATCCAGCGGTAGAGCAAATAAATAACGTATTCCTGTACAATATCGACCACCTCACTGAGGTTTCAGAGTCAAATCGTGAGCTGAGAGAGAAGGAAATCCATAGCGCTGCGGCAATTATTGATATGCAAGCAGATAAGTTCTTCCGGTGGTGGCGAGCTCTGGAGGTAAGACCCACAGTAAGTGCCCTGGTAAAGAAATCCGAGGGTATACGCCAACGCCAATTATCCGCGACGGTTAAGAAACTTAACGGATTATCTGAGGAAGATCTAGCCAGCCTGGATGCTATGACTAAAGCAATTGTAAAAAAAATACTCCATGAACCAATACAGTACCTTAAAGAAAACCCACATCATGAAGAAAGCCATACTGAATTGGTTCGTGCTATTTTTGGTCTTGACGGGGACAAGAGATAGAGTGAACAAGGACATAGTTGTTGGTTCACGGAGTAGCAGGCTAGCAGTATTACAGGCAAAGGAGCTCATGGGGCAACTGAGAAATGCAATGCCCGAGCTTGAACTTAGCCTTGTTAAGATTAAAACGCAGGGCGATAAAGACCGCAAATCCCCACTCATCCAAATAGGTGGACGTGGAGTTTTCGTAAAGGAACTGGAGGATGCCTTGCTTGGGGGCGAGATAGATATAGCGGTACATAGTCTTAAGGATATGCCCAGCCAACTTGCGCCCGGGCTTCAATTAGCAGCAGTGCCAGTACGACGTGACCCACGGGACGCTCTGGTCTCTGGCTCAGGGAGGACCCTGGCCCAATTACCTCGCGGAGCCCGTATTGGTACCGGCAGTCAGCGGCGTGCTCTGGAATTACAGGCTTTCCGTCCCGATCTTAAGACATGCCCATTGCGAGGTAACGTTGATACTCGGGTGAATAAGGTGCGCTCTGGAGAGTTAGATGGAATTATCGTCGCCGCTGCTGCTCTTGAACGTATGGGCTGGCGGGATAAAGCAACAGAGTATCTACCGATCGAAATTTTTCTGCCAGCGGCATGTCAGGGAGCACTCGGTGTGGAAGTGAGGGCAGGAGATGGAGCAGCCGCAACAGTAGCTTTAGTTAACGATGAAGCCAGTTGGCAGACGACTGCTGCTGAGCGGGCATTCCTGCGCACCCTGGGTGGTGGCTGTCGGTCTTCCATAGCTGCTATTGCCCGCGTGGAAGACAACGATACCCTACATATAGAGGGTATGGTGGCAGGGACGCTATCGAGAAAAACAATCAGGGCAAAACTATCGGGCTTATCACAGATGCCAGAGCAACTTGGCGAGAGGCTTGCTCAGAAGATGTTGGATATGGGCGCTGGAAAGCTTATTGAGGAGGCGCTGTGATCGACAAATCAGTAAGTGGCAAAGTCTATCTGGTGGGTGCTGGGCCCGGTGACCCTGAACTCATCACACTCAAGGCGGCAAAATGCCTGGCTGAGGCTGATGTTGTAGTATACGATAGGTTAGTAGACGACCGCCTGCTTATGGAGGTACCATCAAAGGCAGAATTGATATATGTTGGCAAGAAAGCTGGTCATCATACCCTTGAACAGCCCGAAATAAACAAGCTTCTGGCAGACAAGGCTAAAGAAGGTAAGAATGTGGTGAGGCTTAAAGGGGGAGACCCCTTCCTTCTCGGCCGTGGTGGTGAAGAAGCTGAGGCGCTGGTAGATGTCGGCATACCATTCGAGATAGTCCCCGGTGTCACTTCTTCAACCGCAGTGCCTGCTTACGCTGGCATCCCTGTAACCCACCGCGGTCTAGCTTCATCAGTAGGGATAGTCACAGGACATGAGGATCCGACCAAGGGTGACTCCAGCATTGTCTGGGAGAAGTTGGCCACCGGCGTTGATACCCTGGTTTTCCTTATGGGTATGGGTAATTTGGCGCAGATAGCCGATGAGTTGATAAGGAATGGCCGTCTACCATCGACCCCGGTCGCCATCATTCGAGAAGGTACCAGCCCTCGCCAGCAGACCCTGATAGGCACCCTGGCCGATATCGCTGCCAAAGTCATCGAGAGCGGTATTGAATCCCCGGCACTCATCGTGGTCGGAGAAGTAGTAAGGCTCAGGGAGCGATTGCGCTGGTACGATAACCAGCCGCTCTTTGGCAAGCGGGTGCTGGTGACCAGGTCCAGGAAGCAAGCCAGCGTCCTCAGCCAGCTCCTTGCCCGTCACGGTGTTCTTCCGGTGGAATTGCCCACTATTGAGATACAGGTTATACCTGATAATAGGGAGCTTGATCAAGCTATTGCTCACTTGCCGGACTACTCATGGCTTATATTCACCAGCGTTAATGGCGTCGAAATCTTCTTTGGTCATCTGCACGACCTCGGGCATGACTCGAGGGCCCTGGGTGGAGTTAGGTTATGCGCAATCGGCCCTGCCACTGCCGCTGCGCTGGAGCGCTTCGGGCTAATCGCCGACCGCATCCCTCAGGAATATATTGGCGGGGCTATAGCTGAAAGTCTTCAGGAGGAAAACATAGCGGGCAAGCGTATCCTCCTGCCCCGATCTGAAGCTGCCACTCCTGAATTAGTGGCCAGGCTCGGTCAACTTGGGGCAAAGGTAGATGAGATAGCTATCTATCGAACCGTCCTGCCTCAAGCAGACCCGGGCAGCGGAAAACAAATGCTGCTTGCAGGGGAAATTGATATTACCACCTTTACCAGTTCGTCCACAGTCAAACATCTGGTTTCTTTGCTCGGCGCAGAGTGGGAAGCTGTAAACCGGACCCGGGTTGCCTGTATTGGGCCTGTCACAGCTGCAACTGCTGCCCAGCTCGGTGTACGCGTAGATGTTGTAGCAAAAGAGCACACCATACCTGGCCTGGTTCAAGCCATAATCGATGACTACCGAAAGAACAGGGAGGTTTCATAGTGGCATTGTTTCCTCAGATCAGGCTTCGCCGCCTGCGACGCACTGCAGCGCTTAGAGAAATGGTCCAGGAGACCAGGCTGCATGTAACTGATCTTATCTATCCGCTCTTCGTCGTTCCAGGACGGAGTGTTAAGAAAGAGATCCCCTCCCTCCCGGGAAATTTCCATCTCTCCTCTGATCTTCTCGTCAAAGAGGCCGAGAGTGTAGCCAATTTGGGTATACCGGCGGTACTGCTCTTTGGCTTACCTCAAACAAAGGATGATACAGGCTCCGGCGCTTACGACGCGAAAGGGGTTGTGCAGCAGGCAATCAGAGACATCAAGCGGGCTATGCCGGAACTGGTGATCATCACCGATGTCTGCCTTTGCCAGTATACCGATCACGGGCAGTGCGGAGTGGTAGCAGACGGGTATGTGGACAATGACAAGACACTGGAACTCATAACCCGAACTGCCCTTTCACATGCCGAAGCTGGGGCTGATATGGTAGCACCATCCGACATGATGGATGGCCGGGTGGCTGCCATCCGCAAAGAACTGGATACCCACGGCTTCCAGAATACGATTATTTTATCCTACGCAGCTAAATATGCCTCAGCCTTCTACGGACCCTTTCGGGAGGCGGCTGAGTCCGCTCCACGGTGTGGTGATCGCTGCTCCTACCAGCTTGACCCTCCAAATCTACGTCAGGCTTTGTATGAGGTGGAAATGGATATCCAGGAAGGGGCTGATATCATTATGGTCAAACCAGCGCTTGCCTATCTAGATATTATCGCTCAAGTGCGGCAGCGTTTCTTCGTTCCTGTAGCCGCCTTCAATGTCAGCGGCGAGTTCGCCATGATTAAAGCGGCGGCCGAAAAAGGTTGGCTCGATGAGGAAGCCTGCGTTAGAGAGGTGCTCACCGCGATAAAGAGAGCAGGTGCAGACCTCATCGTCACCTACCATGCGAAGGAGGTAGCCCGTTGGCTGAAGTCGGGCACCCTGATATAGAGGCGAGAATCAATAGAGAGGGTTCTGATAAGCTGTTCGCCGAGGCAGGGCGCTACATCGCCGGTGGGGTCAACAGCCCGGTAAGAGCCTTTCGAGCCGTTGGGGGCAGGCCGCTCTTCATCAGTAGAGGGCAGGGGTCTCATATCTACGATGTTGATGGTAACGCCTTCATAGATTACGTCTGCTCGTGGGGAGCGCTTATCATCGGCCATGCC
>JAVLBD010000079.1:0-6512 GCA_031581405.1 Dehalococcoidia bacterium | reverse complement strand
CTATATCCATCAGGCCCACAGTATTCACCCCGAATTGCTCAAACATTTTCATCAGTGATGGTATTGAGTCTGCACCGCCTGCCTGAATCACTGCGATGCCATAATCATCTAAATAAAGTTTAATTTTTTCCGCAAATACTGGGAAAAACCCTAATTCAGTATCCCCTTCCACAAGGATTACACATTTGGAGAAAAATGCTTCCTTGACATATGGCATGTTTTTAAGTAGTTGTTTCTCAATATTCGCTTCGAGGTCAATCTCCTGACCTTTTTTCACAACAATCTGGCCTTTATCATCCTTATAAAAACGGATTATTTGTTTATAGTCCGATAGAAGAATATTCGGCGAATGGGTGCTGATAATTATTTGTCCCAAGAAGCGGTTGATAGAGAATATGTTAGAGATTACCTCCATAAAATCGGCGTCCTTATTTTCGATAATACTCATTAAATATTTAACGAGAGATCTCTGCATGTAGGGGTGTAGGTGAATTTCAGGTTCATCAAGACCTAATAGCAAAGGAATACATTTATTCCCATCATTATCTTCGAAAATACCTTTTTCACGTTTATATTTACTTGCAGTAAGAAGCTTTTCGAAGATGGTAAGACAGATCAATGAGAGGAACTGTACACCATAGCCCGAGCTCGCCAAATTAATATTGTTTTCGTCTTTCAGGGTAACTATTCTCGCTAGAAGATTCTGGGTATCCTCGTCAAGGTTAGCTTGGATGGAGAATTCCTTAAAGGATTTTATTTTACTAAGATTCTCGTTTATGAACTCCAAGAGCTTTAACAATTCATTTCTATCAATCATATCTAAATCGTCGATGCCTTTTCCATTCAGGTATTTAGTGAAGATATGGTTCAGAAATCTCCCCACACCTTTTCTCTTATCGAAGGTAAGCTCGTTTGCAGGGTTCCTTAGTGAGTCATAATAAATGTAATTAAGGCATTTGACGGTGATTGCCGATATATTTGTACCTGTCTCTTTATGGAAAAACTGAGTATTATCATCTATTGTTTGCTGTTTTGCTGTTATGTTTATACTATCGCTTTCATTAGGTTCAAACAGGTCTTCAAACAAACCTATCTCAATATCGTCTATAGTGAGCTTAAAAAAAATCTCGATTGGCTCCTCTGGGTTAGTGAAATCGGTTTCGTTGAAGCTTGTCCTATTAAAAATAATATTCAGCAGAGCTAAAAGGTTGGATTTCCCCAAGTTCGATTCTCCCACCAGAAAATTTATCACAGGATTAAAAATCAGTTTTATTCCATCCAGGTTCCTGTAGTTTTTTATTTCGATGGTTTTAAGTCTCATCACTGGCTCCTATAAACATCGTCTCTGGGTTTATTCAAGAACAGATTTAATTTTTTTGGTAATTGCTTAATATTTGCCTTCCTCAGAGCGAAAGGGGGCTCTCCTTGATCATATAGCCGCGCTCAAGTCCCTCCACCAACCTGTCCACCGCCCGAGGTTGATCTCCAGTATGTCCAAAATCTAAGACGATTTTTAAAATTACGCATTATAGATCTGCCTTATTGCCCCTAATTTGTTATTCCCCCGTGTCCATCTCCTCGGCGATGCCGATGCGCTTCACCGTCAGCGGGACGTAGTTTACCCGCCCTGTCTCGATGAGGTCCCGCAGCTTCTTTTCATCCTCGGTGAGGCGGAACCTGCCGGTCTTGACCTCTATGAAGTCCACCCCCTCATCGTACTTGATACCGACAAAGTCAATAGGCTCTCCCAGATAGAACAGCCGGTCATAATGTGTCATCTCAAAGGTTGCCATGAGTTCGTTAAGCTTGCCCGTCCGCTGGCTCAGGCTCCCTGTAATCGACTGCATAACGTCACGGGGCAGGCCTTTGAGGATTTCCTGTATCTCCTTCACCGAGGTCTGTGAGGAAGCAAGGGCGAAAAGCAGCTTCCGCTCCATGCTGTCGAAGTCGGGAAGTTCTATCCTCCGTGGCCGCAGCGCCAGCACCACGATGACTGCAAGCAGCACCAGGACGACGACAGCGAAAATTACGTATACAGCGGTATCCATTACATACTCCTAATCCACACCCCAGACTTTCACTTTACCATTCTCTATGTTATAGAGCGGCCCGGCGTTTTTCCTCTCTTTTTTTGACCTTTTTACCCTTTTCTCCCAGGCGCGAAGTATAAGTTGATTGGTGGCCGTCAGAATCCCGATATCGATGATCTTTTCGGTGGTCTTTCCCAGAACTCCGGGCAGCTTGTAGCACCGCAAGTACAGGCGTAATAGAAAATCAAAGTGGTTTCTTAGTGCCCTGACCTGCTCGGCGGAGACGCTTTTTTGCTGCAGCACGCTTTCCTCATAGTAGCTATCGGTATGTTTATCGGTGAGTAAATCTTCCTGCTTGCATAAATCGTGAGCTTTGGTGCCGGGAAGAGGAAAGAAGACGGTGACATGAGCCACATTGGGCTGCACCCTGGCATTGAGCTTGATAGTGTCCAGAATCTGGGACCTGGTTTCAAAGGGCAGCCCGACCATATTGTAGCTCAGTGTATTGAGCCCCACCTCATCGCAAAACGAGAAGGCGTCGATGATGCGCCTGGTGCTCACCGGGCGGTTGAGGACCTCGCGGCGTATGTGCTCGTTGCCGCTCTCTATCCCGAAGCGGATCAGGGAGCACCCTGCCGACTTAGCCAGCTTGGCAATCTCCCGGTCCATCAGGTTGGGGTGGCAGTTCATCTCGAAGGGCAGTCCGATCCTGCTCTTATATTCCCTGGTGAAATCGGCGAACCACTCCCTCTTCATCGGTAGAAGGTCGTCGTGGAACACGTTGTACTCGACCTGGGGGAAATTCCTGACAACCGTCTCTACCTCTTCTATAAGGCTTTCAACGCTGCGGAACCTGATATACTTGTTGTTACCGTATAACTGCTTCATGGCGGGACTGCCGCAGTAGGCACAGTTATACGGGCATCCGCGGGATGCCATAAAGACGCCTCGCTTCATAAACTTCAGGTCGAAGCTGTCCGCATAGGGGAAGACCTCGCGGTCGGGGAAGGGTAACGCATCCAGGTCGGCGATGAGCGGCCTCACCGGGTTGCGGCAAATATTTTCGACCTTTTCGCTTTTCCCGCTCTCCCTGTCCCCTGCATTACTCTTGACCCACAGGTTGGGTATATCAGAAAAACCCTGACCATCTTCCAGGCGTTGGCACAGGTCGAGAATTGCCCCTTCGCCCTCGCCGATACAGACTATATCGATGCCATCTGTGGCAATTACTTTATCGGGGCACAGGGTCGCGTGAGGCCCGCCGCAAATAGTGAGCGCCTGCGAGTGACGCTTGGTGAGCGCGGCCAGCGAGGCTACGTGTGGGAACGCGTTTGTTGTTAAGGAGAAGGCTACTACGTCGGGCTGACTATTTTTAAGAAAAGCGGCAAATTCCTCTTCAGCTACATCGCCCATGAGGTGAAAAAACTGGCATTCGTGTCCCCCGTGTCTCAAAGAGGCAATCAGGGAGCCGATTCCCACATGGAAGGGCCCCATAACCTTGTAGCTGGGATCGATGTAGGCGAAGGCAACTTTCATCGTACTATTCTTTCCCTACTGCACCCTGTCACCGCGTTGTCCTACCAGGATAAACTCGAAGGCGAAGCGATTAAATAGCCAGGGCATGGCATTTCCCAGGCGTTCCCATGAGCGGGCAAGTAATGCCGGTGTCCCCGGGGGGGCGTGGGTCAGGGCGGTACAATGAAGGTGATCGACGCCCTCCATAGCCAGAGTGCGCGCCACCTCGCCGCTGGAGAGGGCATGCTCATAGGGCGTGGGGTGTCCCAGCCCGGCGGGCAGGGGGAATCGGGGCAGGCGGCTATATTTACTGGGTTCGGCAGTTATAATATGCCCACCACGCTTTACTACCCTTGCCATTGCCCTCAGCGGCTCAGCTATGGGCTGGGAGTGATGAAGGGAGCCCTTGGAGAAGACCACATCGAAGGCCTCAGCACGGAAGGGAAGCTGGCGGGCATCTCCGCAGACGCAGTTCTGTGCCCCGGCCGCCATGAGGTCCTCCAGCGGATCGCTCACCACATCCAGATTAACCATAAAGGCCCCCGCCTGCTCCAGCGGCAGCGATACCAGATGGTCATTGCCGCTCCCTACATAAAGCAGGCGCTTGCCATGAACCCCACCGACCTTTTCCTGGATAAAGCGGCACAGCCTTTGCGCCCCCGTTTCCGCATAGTGAATGAATATATCGGCTGCCCTTGGGTCGCTGTATATCACCTCTTTACCCCAATTGTAGAGGTGGTGTTCCCACATGAAGCGGTCGGTCTCCATGCTGTCCTGGTTGCTCAAATCCTTCCCCTGGCGCATCGCTGTCATAAGCCTCTCTGTATAGGCATTTTTTTGGTTAAGTGTTGTAGCGAGATGAGCCGGCAACACGTGCGGGATGCCATTAATGACGGGATAGCGGGCGGCACAGGAGGGGCATGATAGTGTGTCCGTGGGGATTAGCACCAGATCTGCCGATCCACATTCCGGGCAGGCTAGAAGCTGAAGCAGATTTTGGTTCAAATTTATCCTAACTCCCTCAGATCCTCCATGGTTAAATTCGCTTGGCGAATAATCGACTTTACTGTCCCGGGGGCCAGCTCTCTGTGGAGGGGTACAATAGCTATCGGTGTTCTGTCCGGTAACTCTTTGATCATCTTAACATGGCTCCCCCGCTGGCTGGTTTGATGAAACCCCGCTTTGACCAGCATCCTCACCATCTGCGCTCCAGATAAGACTGGTAGCTGAGGTTTCATGGGTTGACTTCCACTGGGGCAATGAGAGGGGTCTCAAGAGTAACGGGTTGTGGGATATCCTCGAAGTAACATTCCAAAGCCTCTTTCAGGTTCGCTAAGGCCTCATCTAAATTCTCACCCTGGGAGGTCACTTCCACCTCCAGGCAGCGAGCTACATAAAACCGATCTTCTTTAGTGACTGCTGCGGTTAGGCGCATTATTACCTCCTTGTCTCCTTTCCCATCAACGCGTGGCGAAGTACTGCAACGCCCGCCTTATCTTCTCTTCTACGGTAAGCTCCGTGGAATCGGGCAGTGAGGAGAGGGCGGAGGCGGCTTCAGTAGGGGTATAGCCCAGGCTGGTCAGTGCCACAATCACTTCACCATCTCCTTCTGCCGGTGCGCTAAACATAATGCCGTCCATCTTGCCCTTCAGCTCCAGGGCGAGGCGGCCAGCCATTTTCTGGCCTACACCGGGCACTTGGGACAGAAGATCGACGTTTCCGCTGGCGATGGCCAGTGCGAGCTGGCCGGGATCCAGTACCGAGAGTATCGCCAGGGCCACTTTGGGGCCCACCCCGGTCACGCCAATGAGCGTACGGAAGAGTTCAAGCTCTTCAGGAGTGGCAAAACCATACAGCGCAACATTGTCCTCTCTGAGGTGGAGGTGGGTATAGAGATGAACAGCCTCACCGATGGCACCAAGCGTGCTCAGTGTGGATGAGGGCATATAAACCTGAAGGCTCACCCCGCCCACCTTGATTATCGCCCCACTGGTGCTTCGTGACTGGAGTTTTCCCTCAAGACCGGCGATCATAGTCCTTGTCCTTGCTCTGCAAGTATTTTCAAGAGGTGTCTCTCCTGGATGTGGCATATCGCCACCGCCAGGGCATCGGCAGCGTCTGATGGCTCCGGTGGAGAGGGAAGCTCCAGCAGGATGCATACCATCTCCTGCACCTGCCCCTTCCCGCTGCGCCCGTAGCTGGTCACCGCCTGCTTCACCTGAGTGGGGGTGTAGTGATGGGCCGGAATCCCCATTTCAGTCACGGCCACCGTAGCTACTCCTATCGCCTGCCCCACTGCCAGAGCTGAACGCGCGTTCTTCGCTACAAAGGGCTTTTCGATGGCGGCCTCTGCAGGCTGATAGCGGGCGATGATGTCATGGAGCCCGATGAATATATTGTGAAGACGCTCCGCTAAGGGTGTATTTGGAGGAGACGTTAGGGCTCCGCAAGCCACATGAGTAATAATCCCCTTTTCCTCATCGACCACGCCGTAGCCCAGGGTTATCGTGCCGGGATCGATGCCTAGGATCCGCATTTTCGTCCCATTCGCTCCTTTGCGGGAAGCCGAACTCTTTTATCAAAGCGATTGATTATAAGAACGTTCGTTGAGGGTAAATCTATCCTTGATTGCGATAGTTTTCCAGCGCCTCATCGGGGAAGTCAGCGTTGGTAAACACCCGCTGCACATCATCGAGCTCCTCAAGTCTGTCCAGCAGTCTCAGTGCCTGAAGCGCTGCCTTTTCATCGAGCATCACCACGTTGTTGGGCACCATCAGTACCTCGGCCGAGACGACAGTGAGTTTTCGTTCTTCCAGGGCATTTCTTAGCCCCTCCAGGTCCTCAGGCTTGGTTTGGATCTCCAGTGATTCATCCATCACCTTGATATCTTCCGCGCCGGCATCGATGGCAAATAGGGAAAGTTCCTCCTCATCAATGTCCCCTGCTATCACTGTAATCACCCCTTTG
>JAVLBD010000078.1:0-6548 GCA_031581405.1 Dehalococcoidia bacterium | reverse complement strand
GGCAGTGGACAGCGAGCAACTAGTCCCGGCATTCATAACGGGCTGGGCTGCTGATTGTTCCTGGGATATTGACCACATGGCTCGTAAAACTGGTCAGACACCAGTCCCGGACCAGTTTGAACCACTTACCTGGGCCTTATGCGAGTTGGGTCGCCAGACCAGTGCATCAGCATATCTCATTGCCGTGTCTGTAATCCAGAGCATAGCCCGCGATATTGGGCGTTTCTTTGTCGACTACGATGTTTTGCTTACCCCGACGCTGGCCGAGCCGCCCGTTCCCTTGGGCACCTTCGAATCTCCGCTGGATAACCCCCTACAGGTGTTATTCCGCATAGGGGCGTTCATGCCCTTTACGCTGATCTTTAATGCCACCGGACAGCCTGCCATGTCGGTGCCGTTGTACTGGAATGCCGACGGCCTACCTATAGGGACCCACTTCGTCGGGCGCTTCGGTGACGAGGCGACCCTGTTTCGCCTTGCGGCTCAGCTGGAGGAGGCGCGTCCGTGGGCCGACCGCCGACCGCCGGTATCGGCATAGGTTTAGCGAGCCGGCAGCGTTCGAGATAGCAGAGGGAAATGCAAAAGGAACGAATGCGTTAGGGCGCAAAAAATCGTGTCCATCCTAGTGCCAGAAGATTAACTTAATCAAGGCACAGAGAGTGGCAAACAATAGTAGCATCCGGGTGGGGCCAACCTAACAATAATTTTGTAGGAAATGAATAAATGTGATTGCATGGATAAACTTTATCCTGTTGATTGTCTCAGCTTTACTTTTCTTGCACTTCTATGTAAAGAGTGTAAGCCCTGCCGCATTAGAGAGGACGTTCGGAGAGGTTGCCTATTCTAAATGCACGCGATACAGGTTGATAGCCGGGGCCTTTGAGATAGTCGCTGCTGCCAACTACGTAGTCTATTTCTTCTATCCCCTGCCAGTCCAACTCCCCGAGACCTTTCCATGGGACTGGTGGATTTCAGTAATCATAGCGATTGCAATAGCCATTCCCGGCGGTTATCTGTGGTGGCGCGGAACAAAGGATGCCGGTAGGGAAACGATGGAGCCGAGAAAAGAGCATACGCTCAACGGAGGTATTTATCGGACGGTTCGGCACCCTCAGGCGACCGGCGAGGTTACGTACTGGTGGGTAATTGCATTCATAGTGAACTCCCCTTTCCTGGTGCTATTCTCGTTCATCTGGTTACCAATCTTCTATGTGCTGTGCTGGGCGGAGGAAAAAGATCTCGTTCTTCGCTATGGAGATCAGTATGTCGAGTATAAGAGAAATACAGGCTTTCTTATACCAAAAAGAAAAAGAATTTGATATTGTTTGAAGTCACTGTTTAGAAGAGATTGGGTCGACATCGTATAAAGACTGTTTTCGACACGTCGCTAAATGCCATCGGTACTTTATAAGAGACTGCTGAAAAAAAGGTGCAGGATACTTCCTGCTGGGGGTCTGGGGGTGTCCCCCAGCTTAAAAAAAGTCCCCCAAGATTGGGAGATTAGGGGGTTGATTGAGAATATTCCAACATTCCCCAAATTATTTGTGTGATTTCTGATAACATGGCTTTGCCGAGCAGTAAATATTGGAAATAGTAGGCGGGAAGGAAAACCATCATGCGTGTTGCAATGTACTATAACAACAGGGATGTACGGGTGGAGGAGATGCCCGTGCCAAATATTGGCCCCGGCGAGCTTTTAGTGAGGGTTGAGGCCAGCGGAATATGTGGCAGTGATGTCATGGAATGGGATCGTATCTCCAAGGCGCCCCTGGTGCTCGGCCATGAAATCGCCGGTGTTGTAGTCGATGTGGGGGAGGGTGTGACGCAGTTTAAAAAAGGGGATCGGGTTACTGCAGCCCATCATGTCCCCTGCAACACCTGCCATTACTGTCTGAGCGGCCATCACACCGTTTGTGACACGCTGCGAAGTACGAAATTCTATCCCGGAGGCTTTGCTGAGTTCCTGCGATTGCCAGCGATCAATGTGGACCGTGGCGTGTTTCGATTACCCGACGAGGTATCCTTCGAGGACGCATGCTTCACCGAGCCGCTGGCCTGTGTACTGCGCGGGCAAAGGATAGCGAACCTTCAGCCGGGCCAGAGCGTGCTTGTCATAGGGAGCGGCATTGCCGGGCTGATTCATGTGCAACTGGCCGGTAGGCTGGGAGCTGCTCTTGTGGTAGCTGTGGATATCTCCCGCCATCGGTTGGATGCGGCGCATCGATTGGGTGCTGATGCCATTATATACGCGGAGGAAGATATACCGGCTGGCCTTCGCCAGATCAATGACGGTCTTCTTGCCGACCTGGTGGTGGTATGTACAGGAGCGCCGTCAGCCTTAGCTCAGGCACTAAAATCGGTGGAGCGCGGGGGCACCGTTCTATTCTTCGCCGCAGCGGAGCCGGATGTCACCATTACCATTCCGGTGACTGACCTGTTCTACAAGAACGATATAACGCTGACCACATCCTATGCCGGCAGCCCCGCCGACTATGCCACGGCGCTGGAGCTGATCCGAAGTAAAAGGTTAAAATTTAACGAGATGATCACCCACCGCCTCAGCCTGGCGGAGACAGGGCTGGGCTTCCAGCTCGTCGCTAGCGCCGGGGAGTCCATAAAGGTGATCATTGAACCGCAGCGATAGCACAGTCACCCCAGCTTTCTGATAACCGCGATGACCTTCCCCTGGATCGACACATTCTCCGGATCGACGTAGATTGGTGGCATCTCCTCGTTCGCTGGCTGGAGGCGGACTCTTCCTGCCTCCATGTAAAACCGCTTCAGGGTAGCTTCCTCCTCCTGCTTCAGCCAGGCGGCGACCATATCTCCATTCTCTGCGGTAGTAGCCTGCTCCATGAGTACCGTGTCGCCTTCGACAATCATGGCGTCGATCATCGATCTCCCCTTCACTTTAAGGGCATAGATCCCTGATTTACCTTGGGTGAGCGCCTCGGTGATCTCCAGAGAATCCATTTCCCCTGCGTTCCAGGTATCGGAGGTGGGAACGGGTATCGGTTCGCCGGCAGCGATGTACCCGATAATGGGTACGCGCAAGACCCGCAACGTCCCCAGCTCAATACCACGGGAGACCTCCCGATCTCGGCGGATATACCCCTCCCGCTCCAGAATCCTGAGGTTATAGTCAACCACCGAAGTGGAGCTTATTTGGCACCCGCTTTGGATGTCCCTGATCGTGGGTGGGTAGCCCCGCTCGTGGGAAAAACGGTGAAGGAAGTTCATCATGCGCGACTGCCTATCAGAAAGCTGTTTCATGCCTCTCCCATCGAACACATGTTCTAATAAGTTAACTTAAGAGGGGACGTTTGTCAACGTTCTTATACGTGAGAGGTTGATTCACCACATGGCGTCTCGCAGTGACAGGCGAAGCTAAATTCACGATACCAGTTGTAACCGGTCTATCCGAAAGGAATAATAATTTTGGATAAAAAACACCGCCCGAAGGGACGGTGTTGCTTCAGTTGTCCGGGGTTTATCTTAGTTTTTCTGCTGGGTACTGGCGGCGAGTGCATCGTTAAGCTGCTTCACCAGGCGGGACTTTCGGCGGGCGGCATTATTGCGATGGATCACGCCCTTTTGGGCTGCCTTATCCAGAGCCACCGATGCGTTCTTTACCGCCTCTTGAGCGGCATCGAAGTCCTTTTGCACTATAAGCTTTCTCGCCTTGGTGATGGCAGTCTTCACCGAGCTGTTCATGGGTTTATTTCGCTGTGCCTGTTTTTGAGCTACGCGTCCTGCTTTCTCGGCTGAACTTTTACTGGTCAAACTTCACACCTCCTATGTTTGTCGTGTCACGCTTATCACTCCGCGCACCCCCTCCAGCTTGGAGAATAGCCGGCTTAACTGGCTGATACTTCTTGTCTGAAGGGTAAGTATTATCGCGGTTATATGGTCCTCGTGGTTGTCGATATTTACTGTGGCTATGTTCACCCCCTCCTCTGCGACTATGGCGGAAATATCCCGCAGCAGGCCAACATGATCAAATGCCTCTATATGAACGGGCACGGAATAGAATTGGTCCTGCTGGCCCCAGTCCACCTTAATGAAGCGCTCCTTCTCATCTATGTTAGCGATGTTGGTGCAGTCACTGCGATGCACGCTTATCCCCTTGGTGCGGGTCACGTAGCCGATGATCTTTTCCCCGGGCACGGGATTGCAGCAGGGGGCGATGTGAGTCAACAGGTCCCCCACCCCCATTACCTGAATTGCAGATTTAACTTCTTTCTGAGCCGGTGCAATTTCGGGGAATGGTTTCTCTTGCACTACGGTAAGCTTCGTGGTGATTTGATGGGGACTAATATCGCCATAGCCAATGGCAGCAAAGAAATCCTCTACGCTATCACGCTTAAACAGGTCGGCAAGCTCCTCATCTGATATGGATATCCCCACGCGACGAAGCTCCTTTTCCACAAGTTCCCGGCCACGCTGTATGTTTTCGCTGCGCTCCTGCTTGCGGAACCACTGTCTGACTTTCACCCTGGCATGAGAGGTATTAAGATAGCCCAGGGCTGGGTTGAGCCAATCCCGACTCGGCCCTTTATCCTTCTTGGTGGAGAGAATTTCTACAGTATCGCCGTTTTGTAGTTGGTAGGTCAGGGAGACCATTTTCCCGTTAATCTTTGCTCCGATACAGCGATGACCAAGATCGGTGTGGACGCGATAGGCGAAATCAAGCGGGGTGGAAGTTGCGGGCAGGTCCTTTATATCGCCCTGGGGGGTATATACCAGAACGCGATCGCCGAAGACATCGGCGTTTATCGACTCCACGAGATCGGCGCCACCAACATCCTTATACCAGTCGAGGAGTTGGCGTAACATCGCGAGCCTCTCCTCAAATCCTACGTCCCCTGTCGTCCCCTCCTTGTAGCGCCAGTGGGCGGCAATGCCGTACTCTGCAACCCTGTGCATTTCGTGTGTGCGTATCTGTATCTCGAGGGGGGTGGTGCCCATACACATCACTGTGGTGTGGAGTGCCTTATACACCCCTCCTCGTGGGTTTACGATGTAATCATCATACTGCTTGGGCAGGGGGTGCCAAAGGCTGTGAACCGTCCCCAGGGCGCTGTAGCAATCGGTAACCTCATTCACCAAGATGCGAAAGCCCAGAAGGTCGTTGATTTCGCTAAACTCCTTACCCTGGGCGGCATATTTCTCCATCTTCTTATATATACCGTAGATGTTCTTCGACCTTCCTGTAACGACGGCGTCGATCCCCGCTTTCCTCATCTCTTCCTCGAGAATGCCGGTGATAAGGGCAATATACTTCTCCCTCTCTTCTTGTCGACCGGCGACCAGTTTAACGATGCTCTGATATTTCTTCGGCTCCAGGTAGCGGAAGGAAAGATCCTCCAGTTGCCACTTTATCTGCCAGATGCCCAGACGGTGGGCTACCGGGGCGAATATCTCCATAGTCTCCTCGGCTATCGCCTGCTGCTTCGCCGGGGGCATCCGTTTCAGGATGTGCATCTTGTGCAGGCGGCAGGCCAGCTTGATAAAGACCACCCGGATGTCCTCGGACATCGCCACGAGCATCTTCCGCAGGCTCTCGGCGTGGGCTTCGCTATCGATAGCGGCCTTTTTAGGCTTGGCCTCCTCCGGCCATGATACCTTTGCCAGTTTCCCTACCCCTTCAACCAGCTTTGCCACCTCGGGGCCGAATTTTTCTTCCAATTCGGCTGTGCTTACCCCGTGTATAACCGGGATCTCATGAAGCAACGCTGCTGCAATACAGCGCTCATCCAGCTGAAGTTCAGCAATAGTTATAGCGGTATCAACGGCATGCTCCGTATCATCATTGTATGTATGGGAAACAAATTCGTAAGCATCCTCGATGAGCGTGAGGGTATCGCTGGATAGATACCCCTGTGTCCTATCTATAAGTGCTCTGATATCGGTCTTTTTTGCCATAAATCAACAACATTCAGTATACCTTAGGAATGACGGTTGCGCAATTGCTCTATATGCCAAATAAGGTAGCCTGCTTAAACTTCACACTATTTCCTGGCCTGATTTAGTGCTTGACAGGTTACTACTCCATAATATATAAACAGTTATATCTATTGGTGAGGAAGGAAGCAATCATGAGGTCGATTAAATTAACATCACCACTTGTTGCCATCACGATTATGGCTATCACACTATTGGCGGCCGCAGGTTGTACCGCTGGACCCACAGAGACCCGAGACGATAGCTTCTCTGTTAACGGAACCGCTTCCCTGGTAGTAAACAGCGATAACGGCTGGATCAAAGTTAATGCTGGCACTGACAATGAAGTGCGCGTCCAGGCCACCTTAAGAGGGATAGATAGGATCGACTATGAGGTGAGCCAGAATGGCAACACCATTACCGTCCTGGCAGAGATAGATCAGGGATGGTTTATTAGTAATGTCGGGGTTGATATTACAGTAACAGCACCGGTTAGTGCTGATGTGGAACTTGAGACCAGCAACGGCGCCATTGAGTTGAACGGCATAGAAGGTACGGGCACACTCGGGACTTCCAACGGTAAGATAGTCCTGGAGAACGTGAAG
>JAVLBD010000077.1:0-6552 GCA_031581405.1 Dehalococcoidia bacterium | reverse complement strand
GCTAACTGTATTAACTTTCCCTTTTTCTCGGTTAGTATCTTATTAGCCGCGCTATAGGCTTGTAGAATTAACTGATGAACCTCCTCATCGATCTCATCGGCAATCTTATCACCATAGTCTTTCTGCTCAGATATTTCGCGCCCGAGGAAGATCAGTTCCTCCTTCCGCCCGAAGGAGCGCGGACCCAGCGTCTTACTCATCCCGTATTCGGTAACCATTTTGCGTGCGATCTTGGTTGCCTGTTGAATGTCACTTTCAGGCCCGGTGCTAACTTCATTAAAGATGATTCCCTCAGCACAATGCCCGCCGAGCAGGGTAGCCAGAGTATCGTTGAACTGAGAGCGGGTCCACAGATAACGATCCTCGGTTGGCAATAGGCGAGTGTAGCCACCCGTCATGCCACGAGCGATTATGGAGACCTTGTGCACCGGGTCAGCGTTAGGAAGCACCCTTGCAACCAGAGCATGGCCAGCTTCATGATAAGCCGTGATTTCCTTCTCCTTGGGGCTTATGATCCTACTCTTTCGCTCCGGTCCGACGCTCACCCGGTCAACCGATTCCTCAAGCTCTAGAAGGCCGATTTGTTTCTTATCGCGCCGCGCTGCCAGGATGGCTGCTTCGTTCACCAGGTTGGCAAGGTCAGCACCAGAAAATCCCGGCGTCTGTTTGGCTACAGTCTCCAGGTTGGCTGTATCATCAAAGGGCATTCCCTTAGCGTGCACCTCCAGGATCGCCTTTCGACCCTTGATATCGGGGCGATCTATCATCACCTGTCTATCAAAGCGGCCGGGTCTCAGCAATGCCGGATCGAGGATGTCGGGACGGTTAGTCGCTGCAATAACTATCACATTGTTGGAGGTATCAAAGCCGTCCATCTCCACCAGTATCTGATTCAGGGTCTGCTCCCGCTCATCATGGCCACCGCCCATCCCCGCCCCCCGGTGACGCCCAACAGCATCTATTTCATCGATAAAGATGATGCAGGGGCTATTGCGCTTCGCTTGTTCAAAGAGGTCTCTAACCCGGGAAGCACCTACTCCGACAAACATCTCCACAAACTCGCTGCCGCTCATAGAGAAGAAGGGGACCCCAGCCTCACCAGCCACGGCACGACTAAGCAGGGTCTTCCCTGTACCCGGCGGTCCCACCAACAGTACCCCTCTGGGGATACGCGCTCCCAGCGCGGAAAACTTTTCCGGGCTCTTGAGGAACTCCACCACCTCCTGGAGCTCCATCTTTGCTTCTTCGACGCCGGCAACGTCGTTAAAGGTAACGGAGGGATTGGTGCTGGGAAACAGGCGTGCCTTGCTTTTACCGAAGCTCATTGCCTGGTTCCCTGCCCCCCGCGCGCGGCTGAAGATGAACCAGATCACTCCTATAAAGAGTATCAAGGGCAGCATAGTCATGAGAATATTGCCCCAATTAAAGCCGCTCGGGGGGATAAAAACAATCTCTACTGCATTTGTATCAACGCCCTTTAGATACAGGAATTCCTCAACCCCAGCCAAGTTTTCAAAGGGGCCAGTCTCCACCTGTATTACAGCTTCAGCATCGTCCCATCCGGTAATGTAATCCCCCTGTGACTCAAACTTGGTTATCTGACCCTGCTCATAAGCTCTAATTAAATCATTTATATTCCCCGTCTCAATCTCTTCGGAACTGGGGAAAAACATTAAGAAAAGAACCGCCAGAGCTACGAGTATGACTATATAAATACCGCCTCTTCTTAAGTACTTCGAACCCATTCTTTCCTTCAATCCATGCGCCCCGCTATGATTATCCCAGATGAGATTGCCGAAATAGCATAAATCAACCCTTTATATCCTCAATCTTGAGGGACTTTCTATAAGCTGCCCCGATTATATTAGGGCACCTCTTTTTCAGCAGTCTCCATATATCAGTATAGCAGAAAGCACAATAAAATTGAACGACAGGATAACACTGTTGCCGAGCGCCCTCAGCCGTATTATACTTGATAACGATGGGACTCGATAACGCTTACGAGAAGGCGCAAAAAGATATAGCAGGGCTCAGCCCTCACATCGCTGCCTCTATGAGCGGGACTAGATTCGATGAGGGAATGTTCACCGTGCCCTTCTTCCACCGCTCCTTCACCATCCACCTCCCCGGGGCGAAGGTGACCGACGTAGGAAGCGATGCCGCTCCCCCCAGATTGCTTGAGATACTCTTAATGCATTACCTGGTGCATGCCGATGGAACGCCCGTATCGGGTATGTGGATTACCTATCGTCATCTCCCCGGGGCTAACCTCTTTGAGCAAAGGTTTACTACTATGGCACCAAACCCCCTGCTGGATAGATTCGGCAATGATGCTGAAGGTTTTCGCCAGGCTGCCCTGGCCATCGGGGGTACGCCGATGAGCCGCACCGGCGATGCTTCATTCAGGTTCATGGCACTGCCAAAAATCCCCATGGGATGTATATTGTATCTCGGCGATGATGAGGTCCCCCCATCTATTACTATACTATTCGATGCCGCTGCCCATCACTATCTTCCTACCGAGGATCTCTCTTATCTCGGCCTTCACCTAAGGCTGGCGTTACAGGGCCATTAAGTCTAATTCCGATTATATAAGGAAGGGTATCCATGCATAATTTGCCCTATCATCTCAAATTTGAGTCGCCTACGGACGAAAGCAGCAATAGCCAATTTCATAGTTCTTGTAATGCGAAAGACAGCATAATACCACTAGCGGCGGTTCGTCCCCACATAATGTAATGCTCTGTATTCCAAGTTATATGCTAAGATGAGCAAGTCACGGGAACGCTTTTAACGAAGGGAGGTAAGCTATGTGTGATTGGTGTGAGAAGTACAGCGACGGTTATGAGAGGTGGTACTTTAACCCGGCTAACTATGCAAGGAGGCTTTACAAGATCAGAAAAGAGGAGGCCGTAGCATCAGGAGCCGAGGCCAACCCCCAGGCTGCCGGTGGAATGGCCTTCGTCGGCCGCGATTTCATCGAGGCCATGGATAGAGGGGACATTGCAGAGGTGGAGAGGATAAAGCAGCAGACCGAGGGCGCTATGTGGCTTACTCACTTCGGTCAGGTGATCACCCTAGAGGAGGCGCACAAGATTACCGACATCATGTATCCCATTTCCCTGATATCCTGTGCCTGTCGCCGCTCTATGGAGGGCCTCCCCGATGAGGAGAACTTCACCTGTATGGGTATGGGGCCCGGGATGTATAAATGGGAGCGCTGGCCCGACACCTATCGAGGCGGGGTTCACTTCCTCACCCCAGACGAGGCGAAGGAGGTTCTATCCAAGCTGAACAAGAGGGGCCTGGTACACTCTATCTATACCTTTGGTACCCCCTATCTAGGTGGTTTATGTAACTGCGACTACCCGGATTGCGCTGCCATCCGGACAGTGGTAGACCTCGGGATCAAGATACTGTGGAAAGGTCACTATGTGGCTAAAATCGATCCTGAGCTATGCAATGGCTGCGCCTCCTGCATACACCGCTGCCAGTTCAGGGCACTCAGCTTCAACCCCTCCAGGAACAAGGCGTATATCGACCAGTTCCAGTGTTTTGGCTGCGGGCTTTGCGCAACGGAGTGCGACCAGGAAGCGATCACTATGGTGGAGCGGGCCAGCCTTCCTGCCTTGGCAAACGTTTGGTAAGTATGAACAGAAAGGGGAAATAATGTTGCCCACAATTATCGTAGACGATGTAAAATGTGAAGACCCCCTCTCCTGTCGCAGGTGCCTGATTATTTGCCCGACACATGTCCTCGGGCTGGGCACCGATGTGGGGACGCAGAAGTTCCGTGAGACAGACACCAGTCACTTCATCGTAAGGCCGGTACGCTTCGACAAATGTAGCGGCTGTATGGATTGTGTCGATGGATGCCCACAAAGTGCGATACAAGTGAGCTTTGGCGGAGGTGATGCGAGATGACTATGGGTTGGAAGTACGGCAAGCCAATAAAAGAGAAACTGATGACCCTGGAGGAGCCGGGCAAGATGCTGCCCTTCGATGCTGATCGGGGGCTGGTCGATGAGGTCATGGTGCAATGCGATATAGGGGCACTGGTGGAAAGCGTGAAGGGTAAGAATGAAAACGCTGCTATAGAAGAGCTGGAGGCCTTCGGCAAGGAGCTGATGAAGCTTACTATCGAGCTTGCAGATAGCAGGTTTATCGATCGCACCGGTGAGATGGTGGAGAGAGTAGCCGAGCAAACAGGGGTTTCCTTCCCCCACCGCTTCGAGCGCTATGTGGAGCTCGCCATTCTCGCCTCGCGGCCAACCGACAGGTGGAACATTACCAAAGCGACAACCAGAGAGCTGGTGCTCCAGGTCTCTAGCTGCACGCTGAACAAAGCGATGGCGGAGGACGGGCTTGCCCTTCCCTGCAAAGCAATGTGCCTTGCCAGCTTCGAGGTCGCTGCTGCCAGGACCGGCGATAAGCTAAATATGGAGATGAGCAAGGCCATAACCAAGGATGGTATATGTGAGTTCACTTTTTCGCTACGGTCCCAGGAAAAGTGACACATACGGTTTATTCCCATCGCCGCCTCACGGCGGATGGCGTGGAGCAGGGGGATTTAACGATCTCCATTGGTCCAGAAGCTTCCGTGCCCATCGAGTAGTGCTTGAGGAGTTCCTCGAAGATTGGTATGACAGAAGCGCCGTGGAGTGTAACCTCTTCGAAAACATCAGCGAGGTTGACAAGTACAGTGTCACCTGCACCGTCTGTCGCCACTTTGACAAGGCGTGCTGCTCCACTAACTCCAGGGGGCCGAGTATACTCAACCTGCTCAAGGCCTGTTACCATCATGATAAGCAGGTCAGTAGTAACGACCAATAGCATAAACAAAAACAATAAGAACAGTTTCACGTTCGAAAAAGTGGCAGTCATTGACACAGGAAACCCAAAACCCTAAAATCGTTATCGGAAGAAAAGAACAAAGCTCTTAAATAGTATGGTAAATGAAGAAAAAACCCTGGCACACGCAGCGACGCATTTCCTTGCCAGCTTACCTCCTCACGAGAGGAAGGAATGCCAGCAAGAACTGAATAAGTTTGTTCGCTGGTATGGCAGTGAGCGCTCTTTGAGTGAGCTGGCCGCCAGTGAAGTGACAAGTTACTCTGAGCTAATAGAGGGCTCCTCCGCCAACGCTGATAAAAAGCTGGCTCCGGTGAGAGCTTTCCTGTCTTACGCAAAGAAGGAAGGTCTCACCAAGAATAACCTTGCGGTCCATCTTCGCGTAAAGAAAGGCTCTATCAAGCAAGGCCCCACCGGGAGCGAGCATGACGAGTCGGTTACCTTAACACCAGAGGGTTACGAGGAGTTGACAGCGGAGCTTTCCACCTTGCAGGCGCAACGCCCTAAGATTGCCGAGGATCTCCGAAAGGCTGCAGCCGATAAGGACTTCTCTGAAAACGCACCCCTTGATGCAGCGAGGGATCATCAGGGAATGGTTGAGGGCCGCATCAGACAGCTGGAGGCAATCCTGAAATCGGCGGTGGTCACTGCTAAGAAGGGGGATAGCACAAAAGTGACCCTGGGCTGCACGGTTACTCTTCAAGACCTCTTATTCAATGAAGAGCTACGCTATACTCTGGTTAACAGTGGCGAGGCCAACCCCTCCAGAGGCAAACTCTCCGTCGACTCACCTACAGGCAAGGCACTTCTCAGACGCCGGCAGGGTGACACGATCGAGGTTGCTGCTCCAGCGGGCATCCTGCGCTATTGCGTCGTGAAGATAGAGAATTGAGCCAGCTATGCTCAAACAAACCTGCATTAAGACATCATGCTGTTTATCCTCTGGCAGCAGGATCGATTAAAGACGCTCAGTTCAGGGCTCACCGAGCACTGTCTATCGGTATACAATGATCTCAAGACATACGAGTTGTAGATAATATGGGTAACACTTAGCCCCCGCTTCTTGATACTTGCAGTGAGATAGGCCGCTTCAACTAGAAAAGGAGGGAATAATGAAATTCCTATCAAAGGAAATGATCGATGAAATGATGAAACGAGCGGAGGAAGATCCGGAGCTACCGGAGAAGCTTAAGGAGCTGACTATCAGGCTTCTTATGGTGGGCACTGACTGTCCCGGAAATGAAGACAGGCAATATACGGTTATTGTTACTGATGGGAAACTTATCAGTATAGAAATGGAGATTCAGTCCGCCCCCAGTGAACTGAGAACCGCACCATTCGATAAAACCAAGTTTGATTCACGGGTCCTTTGTCCTTATGAAACGCTTCTCGACCTGGTGCAGGAGAGGATAAGCATGGTGGCATCGCTGGGGAAGGTTAAGATTGATGGGGATTTACCTACATTAATGACCCAGATCGAGGGGTTCATTGCATTTCTGCAGTTTATGAACACACTGCCTTTGGAGTATTGATTTCAATTTCCCCGATGAGAACTTAGTGGGGGTAGTGCTCAGCGAAATAGCAGCTATACGCATGTGCGTATACGCAGAGAATGTTGAAATAGTCTCAATCAACACCCTATATCCCCCAATCTTGGGGGATTTTCTAATGTAGCTCTGGGTGATTGTGGTAAATATCTTC
>JAVLBD010000076.1:0-6616 GCA_031581405.1 Dehalococcoidia bacterium | reverse complement strand
GGACAGGTAGCACCGGGACGGAGTTGGCAGACGCTTACCTGGCCAGTATCATTTGCAGTTTCACTCGGCACAGCTTCAACATGGGACTGCGGGGCGAATATGACTTCCTTGAGGGGGCCATTTGGTGCAACACTTGCGACCACTGCCGCCGCGTCTACGATAACTGGAAGCGCAAGGTGAAGACACCCTTCGTGCACATTCTGAGCCTCCCCAAGAAGACTGGTGAGCCGCAGGTTGCATGGTACCGTGATGAAATGGTAATCCTCAAGGAGGGACTGGAGAAGCACCTGGGCATAACCATCACGGATGATAACTTGCGTGAGGCAATAAAGACACATAATGAGACGAGGCGTCTGCAGAGACAGCTCTATGAACTGAGAAAAAAGGAGCATCCACCGATTACCGGGGCTGAAACGCTGGCAGTAATTGTAGCTGGTACTGCCATGCCGAAAGAGCGATACAATCAGATGCTGAAGGAGCTCCTGCAGGACTTGAAAGGGGCCGAGGGCATCAAGGATTACCGGGCGAGATTGATGATAACGGGCGGCATACTTGATGATCCCAACTACATTAAGGTCATTGAGGATCAGGGCGGCCTGGTGGTCACCGACATGCTGTGCTTTGGCACCAGGATTCTGTGGAAGGATATAGATGAGAAGGCTGACGATCCCCTACAGGCTCTTGCCCAATTCTACATTGCAGACCGCTTGTCCTGTCCGCGGATGTTCCAGGATTACCCACGAAGGCTTAGTGTCGCTAAGGACATGATTCGGGATTTCAAAGTGGACGGGATTATTGGCGAGAGGCTGCTCTTCTGTGATTTATGGACAGTTGAGCACTATCAAATGTCTAAAGAATTCAAGCCAACAGGTATACCCTATATGCAGTTGGATAGGGAATATGTGCTGGGAGGCATTGGCCAGATGAAAACCAGGGTCCAGGCATTCCTGGAAACATTAGGGAGGTAGACAATGGTTACAGAAACAGAGAAAGAGAAACAACAAAGGAGATTGGCAAAGTTTATAGAGGAACGCGATTCGTACGAGGCGATGGCAAAGGCGTTCGGGCAAAGTCCATCAGGGACCGATAAGCTTTATGCTCCCCTGACTGAGGCATATGTTGAGCAACACAACGCAGTAATAAGGGCTGCTGAGAATGGCGAGCCATTCGTTGCCAGCTACTACGGCTGTCAACCGGAGATATACGTTGCCATGGATCTCCCATGGTATACATTTCTAACGCCTGTGTTCACGAATGCCATGTCTCCTACCCTGCCAGAAGAAATCGATGCAACCGAGAGCCTGTTTGGAAAGGATTTCTGCACTGCCTTTCGGGTAGCGGGATACTGGGTAGAGAAAGATCTTGCTCCGATACCAACTGTGATGATCGCCATGCTTCACCCGTGCGACGCTTCCCTGGCAGCACATCAACTGATAGAGACAAACGAAATCTGGCGTCATGTTCCAATGTTCGGCTGTGACCCGCCCTACTGGGATGATGACCGAAGTCTGGACTACTATGCGAACGAAACCAGGCAAATGATTTCCTTCCTAGAGGAGCACACTGGGCGAAAGCTGGATGTGGACAGACTACGCGAGGTATGCGAGGAGTCCAACAAGATGTACGAGCTGTGGATAGAGTACAACGAGCTGAGGCGAGCGGTGCCCTGTCCCCACGGCTACGGTGTAGGACTGCAGGCCTTCGGGGTAGCTGAGAACATCTTGGTTGGTAGCCCCAAAGGCACCCAGTGGTTCAGGGACCTTGTTGAGGATGCAGAGATGCTGGTGAAAGAGGGAAAGGGCAAGGTGGACGATGAGAGGGTAAGGATTTTCTGGTTTGATGTTGTGTCGTTAGGTTTGAGCCTTGACCTCTTTCCCTGGTTGGAGCAGGAGTATGGGGCGGTCGTCGTTATGGACATGTTTGGATATACCCCCTACACGTTGATTGATACGTCAAGTGAGGAAACCATGCTCAAGGGATTGGGTAAGAGGGCTTTGTGTGACGCACCGATGATGAGGCAGGCACGGGGCGTGGCAGATAACTGGATCGGTGACATTAGGCACGTAGTTAAAGACTATAACATAAATTGTGTCGTCTGGCCTGGCCACATGGGCCACAAGGATGGTTCTGCAAATATTGGCATGATGAGGGAGGAGTGCCGCGAGCTGGGGGTCCCGTTTATGCATATCGGGATGGATAACTTTGACGAGAGGTACACAACGACAGCCGAGATAAAGGAGATGTTTTCCAGGTTCTTCAGTGCCCATGGATTGGGATAGATAAGGTTGAGATGGAGGTGTGATGACAATAATAGGTGATATACATAATCGATAGCCTTTCATTCACACAGGGGAGGTAGAAGTTAATGTCCACAACTTCGAAAACAAAGAGAGTTTCCACAGAGGAGAGATTCAAGAAGGCCTTACCTTTCGAGTGGGGTTATGGCTCCACACTTCGGACCAGTATGCTGAGGAGCGCGTTAAACTGGAAGGGGGCGGTTACTGAGAGCACGATGGAGAAAGCGGAGGAGGGACTGGGGAGGATTCGATTCCGTAAGGGTATCAAGATCGACATGGACAGAGCGCGGATTGTCACCGAGGCCTTTCGGGAAACCGATGGCCAGCCGGTACCACTGCAGTATGCCCGTATGGTAGAGAAGTTGTGCGAGGAGATGCCCGTCTTCATCAAGGATAGGGAGCTGATCGTGGGCGACCCAAATGGTGGAGCCAATAAGGTGAGGTGGTACCCGGAGGTGAACGTCGACTGGGTATCCGAGTCGGTCACCACAGGAGGTTTTTCCGGGATCGTCACGGACGAGGAGAGACAGGAGATCGTTAACGAGATCTGTCCCTTCTGGGAGCGGAGGAGCTTGGCGGCACTGATCAGGTCCTCACTGCCGGAGGAGATGGCGCCCGTGATAACCACCTACGGAGCCTTTATGTCAAACATTTGGGAGCAGGGGCTCATAATCACGGCGTATGACTGGGAGGTTCTCTTCCGAGATGGACTGGATGCGAGGATAGCGATGGCCGAGGCCAAGCTAGCAGAGTTGGATGCCAGGGTTGAGGATCTGGATCCGGCCGAATACCTGGCGAAGCGCTACGAGTGGCAGGCGATGGTGCGCTGTGGCAAGGCGATTATTCGCTACGGTCAAAGGTTATCCGAGATAGCCCGGAAGCAGGCAGCGAAGGAGCACGACGAGAAGCGGAGAAAGGAACTCGAGGAGGTGGCGGACACTCTTGAGCACGTCCCTGCCTGTCCACCGCGAACGTTCCACGAGTGCCTGCAGTTCTACTGGACCGTTGAGGTGGTCGCCAACTACTTCTCCAGATGGGGCTACGGCTGCGGAACGAGATTTGATCAGATCTGGTGGCCATACTACAAAGCAGATATGGAAGCCGGGCGGATCACCCGGGATGACGCGGTCGAGCTTGTCGAGTGCCTCTTCCTGAAGATCCAGGAGATTGGCGCGCCGCTTGAGTGGCCGCCGAAGTTCGCCGGCGTATCTGGTGCCAACACTATGTACACAGCCAATATCTGTGGCACGACAATCGATGGAAAAGATGCCACCAACGAGCTCAGCTTCATCATCATGGAGACGCTCGGCAACCTGCACCTGTCACAGCCGCCGGTGGCGATCCAATATCACGCCGGGATCTCGCCGGAAATAATCTCGGCGGCGATTGATCTCGGTCGAACAGGACTGGGGCACCCCTCCTACTTCAACAGGGAGCTACTGGAGAAATGGGCAATACAGAGAGGATTCTGCGCTGAGGATGCCAAGAAGGTCCAGGTGTGCGCATGCGCTGCCAACCACGTTATGGGCAAGGGTATGCAGAGCTCTGGCCTGGCGCCAGGCTCCGTGATGAACTGTCCCGAGGTCCTCGGCCAGGTCCTGCGCCTCAACGACCAGGAAGCCCGATGCGGCAGCGTGGTCCTTCCTGCTGGTAAGAAAGCGATGGATATGCGGTCGGCGGACGAGCTTATGGAGGCCTACTTCGAGCGTTTGAAGTACTACGTGAGGATTGGTGCGGTTTCGTGGAACATTGCGCAGCAGGTGTTGCTGGAGCGCAGGGCTGACCCGTGCAACTCCTTGCTCATGGATGAGACACTGGAGAGAGGAATCGACCTGGTGCGCTTTCACAAGGAGGACGACACCTGGCCGGAGGTAACTCCTTTCGGTGGCATAAATGTAGCCAACTCGCTAGCGGCGATTCAGCGCCTCGTATTCGAGCAGAAGAAATACACCATGGAGGAACTGATACAGGCGTTGGACGCCAACTGGTCAGGGTACGAGGTGATGCGACAGGACTTCCTCAATGCACCGAAGTACGGCAACGACGATGATTTCGCCGATGACTGGGCAGTGCGATTCCTGGTTGGGATGAATGATACTGTTAGCAGGTTCAAGGATGCCTGGGGCTGTTGGTTCACAATGGATGGTAGCACTGCCAGCGGTTACACCATGATGGGTCTGGCGGCCGGTGCAAGCCCGGATGGAAGGCTGGCGTGCACTTCACTGGCCGATGGATCGCTATCGCCGATGTCGGGAACCGACAACGAGGGTCCGACCGCCGTGCTGAACTCAGCAGGTAAGATTCCTTATTTGCATACCGAGTTATTTAACCAGAGATTTATGCCCGACTTCCTTGAAGGAGAGAATAAGGAGCTCTTTGCCAACTATCTAAAAGTTTGGCACAAAAAGGATATTCCGCACATCCAGTTCAATGTGGTCAATAGCGAAAAACTTCGTGAGGCTAAAGTCAAGCCAGAAGAATATTCCGAGCTCATCGTGAGGGTTGCAGGCTACAGCGCACACTTCGTTGACCTGCCCGATTACACACAAGACAGCATAATTGAAAGAACAGAACAGGCCCTCAGCTAGTTCGGGTCATAAAGCACGGTTGCGAACAAGATAGCGTGGGGGCATTCTCCCTACGCTATCTTGACAGGGTCTCTTGATGAAACCTGCGAGGCGCCCGTTTTATCCCCCAGTGTAAAAACGCATGACCATCAGAGGTGCAAATGATATCAGACAGCGCAGATGAACAGAGGGGATTACTATTCAATATCCAGAAGTTTTCGATTCAAGATGGTCCAGGTATCAGGACTACTCTGTTCATGAAAGGCTGCCCTTTAAATTGCTCGTGGTGCAGTAATCCTGAGGGAGTGAGCAGCGAACCTGAGATTATGGTGGGCGAGCGCAAATGTATCGGCTGTAAAAAATGTGCCGAAGCCTGTAGTGCCGGCGCCATTTCTTTCGATAATGATATCCGCACCATTGATTGGAAGCTGTGCACGAATTGCCTGGAATGTGGTAAGGTATGCCCTTCTCATGCCATCCAGGTGATGGGTGAGTATAGGACAGTAGATGAAGCATTCAAGATCGCTGCACAGGACAGAGATTTCTACGACACTTCTGGCGGTGGAGTAACAATTTCCGGAGGTGAGCCGCTGCTTCAATGGGAATTCGTTCGAGACTTATTCAAGAAATGCAAAGATGCTGGGTTTCATACTGCGCTTGATACGACGGCCTACTGCCAGTGGGAAAACATGAAAAAGGTTCTCCAATATACAGACCTGATCCTCTTTGATATCAAACATATGGATCCTGTCAAGCACGACGAAAAAACTGGGGTATCCAATGAGCTGATTCTGGAGAATCTTGATAAAGCTTCAAGCATGACGAGAATATGGCTGAGAATTCCACTGATACCTGGTTTCAATGATTCTGAATCGAATATGCACAAGACAGCCGAGCTCGCTTCCAGGACTAAAGCGGAAAAGATATCCCTACTGCCATATCATGAGTGGGGAAAAGACAAATATTCCAGTTTGGGAAAGCACTATGGGCATGATAGTGCGGATGGCATGCTTAAACCGGATAGTGATGTAGTGAATAAGTGCAGGGTGGTTCTGGAATCTCATGGGCTGGAAGTGAAGGTTGGAAAATAACTGCGAATGGAAAAAGAGGTGCAGGATACTTCCTGCCTGGGGTCTGGGGGTGTCCCCCCAGATTTAGAAAATCCCCCAAGATTGGGAGACCAGGGCATTGATTCAGACTATTTCAATAGTCGTTGGTGGAATGGTTGAGTGTTGCGGAAGGGGTTACGGAGGCTTAACCAGTGGAAATATCGGTAGACTGAGGGGAGACCACAGAGAGCTATGAAGGTTAGGAGGATCCCATGCCAATAAACAAAATAGTAGACAGCTTCGATGACGCGGTTGCCGATATAGAGGATGGCGCCACTATCATGATCGGCGGTTTTGGCATAGTAGCTGGCGCCCCATCTCTGCTTCTGGAAGCGTTGGGCCGTAAAGGTTCGAAAGATTTGACGATGATATCCAATGTTACCGGTTTCGGCAAGGATGTCTGGTCACAATTGGGCTTCAAGTTCGCTGAAGATCCGGATATCCTGGTGAGGAACGGTCAGATAAAGAAGGCCATCGCTACCGCCCCAGTGAGCACCATTTACCAAAACAACTTCGAGAGGCTGCTGAGGGCGGGAAAGGTGGAGTTGGAGACGGTATCTCAGGGGACACTGGCGGAACGGATCAGGATGGCCAAGGCTGGGATCGGTGGCATGTATGTATCGGTGGGAGTAGGAACGGTGGT
>JAVLBD010000075.1:0-6644 GCA_031581405.1 Dehalococcoidia bacterium | reverse complement strand
GCTAAGGAAGCTCACGAACTCGATAACGCAATATTAACGGTGAGACGTATCTATAGTCAAAGGATCAACATCGCATCGCCAAAGCTATAGAAGCGATAGCCCTGGTGCATCGCCTCCTGGTAAGCCCGCTGAACGAAGCGTTGATCGGTAAAAGCGGCGACCAGCATAAGCAGCGTAGAGCGGGGCAAATGGAAGTTGGTGATCAGCCCGTCTAGAGTGTGAAAGCGGTGCCCGGGCAGGATAAACAGATCAATCCAGCCACAAAAAGCCTCGATCCCCTTCTCGCTCTCTCCACCCTTTTCATTCCCTGAAGCAGCCTTCTCCAATACCCTCACCGATGTTGTGCCGACGCAGATAATGCGCCTGCCCTCCGTTTTAGCCTGGTTCAGCTGCTGAGCCACCTGCGGCGTTAGCTCGCCATACTCCTTATGCATTGGGTGATTCCTCGGATCCACCTCCCGCACGGGTGAAAAGGTATCAAGCCCTACGTGAAGGGTGACAAAGGCAAATTGAACCCCCTTTTCTACCAGGCGATGGAGCAGTTCGGCGGTGAAATGCAGCCCCGCTGTGGGGGCGGCAACGCTTCCCTTTACTCTGGAGTAGATTGTCTGATAGCGCTCCGGGTCTTCGAGGGGATGGTGGATATAGGGAGGCAGCGCTACCTCACCCACTTTCTCCAGAGCCGTTTCATCGGAAAATTGTAGTAACCTTAGCGCGCCCTCTCTCTGTTCTATAACCTCACCCACGAGGCCATCCACCTCTATCATAGTCCCTTGGCCCACCCTTTTACCCGGCTTGACCAACGCCTCCCAGAGGCCCGGGCCAAAACGGCGAAGGAGCAGGATCTCCACCCTTCCCCCTGATCCAGCTTTGCGACCAATAAGCCGCGCCGGAATAACACGGCTATCATTAAAGACTAGAACATCGCTCTCATTGAGCAGATCCCCGAGATCGTAGAAGTGGCCATGCGTTAATGCGCCATCAGCCCTGGAGAGCATCATTAGCCTGGAGTGATCCCGTGGCTCTCTGGCAGTCTGTGCGATATACGCCGGCGGGAGGTGATAATCGAAATCGCTGGTCTTCATGTAACCATTTATTATAAGGCGATAACTCGGCCACTGTCGAGTTGGCCAAAGCTGGGTTCTATTTGACTACGGTTACTTACTAATGGGTACCACTTGTTTTGGACGGCGATAGTACTTTCGCTAGCATTTATTATCAATCAATGTTGAAGAATCAAAAAGGGCGGCGCTATGTGCACCGCCCTTCTAATTTAAGCAACCGTGCCTTTAAAAAAGGCCTGACACCTTGCCATTCGTTACATCTACATCGACTCTTCTGAAAGCGGGATCGGATGCGGTGCCCGGCATCAGGCTTATGGTGCCAGCGCAGGGACACAAGAACTTCGCGCCCGAGTAGATTAACACATCGCGAATGGGCAGGGTCCACCCTTTGGGAACCCCTTTTAATGCCGGCTCGTGGGTGAGGCTCAGGTGGGTTTTCACCATCATGGTGGCGAACTCATCGTACTTTGCATCCGCCTCGAAAGCCTTAGCCTTCTCGGTGGCCTCCGGGCTCCACGATACACCATCGGCACCATAGACTTCCTTGGCAATCTTCTCAACACGTTGTCGTAGTTTAGTCTCATTGGGATAGAGGAACTGGAAGTCGGTCTTATCGTTACAGGCTTCCACAACGGCATCGGCCAGCTCAAGGGCACCGTCGCCGCCATCAGCCCAGTGGGTTGACATGGCGCAGCGCGCACCCGCCTTCTCAGCCGCCTCCCTGACCATTGCGATCTCTGCCTTGGTATCGGTGTGGAAACAATTGACGCACACCACGGGGTTCATACCGGACTTCCTGATTGTATTAATGTGGTGCACCATGTTAGGTAAACCTTTTTCAAGGAGTTCCAGGTTCTCCTTGGTGTACTCTTCTGGTAGCGGAATGCCGGCTACCACTTTGGGGCCGCCGCCATGCATCTTGAGCGCGCGGATAGTAGTGGTAAGCACTGAAACGTGTGGCTTCAACCCGCTAAAGCGGCACTTTACATTCCAGAACTTCTCGAAGCCAATGTCTGCAGCGAATCCGCTCTCCGTTACATGGTAGTCGAACATTTTTAGTCCGATGCGATCGGCAATGATGGATGACTGACCCACGGCTATGTTGGCGAATGGCCCAGCATGTACCATACATGGCTGGTACTCCACCGTGCTCATGAGGGTGGGATTGATGGTATTTCGCATCCATGCGGTCATCGCTCCGCCTACTTCCAGGTCGCCGGTGGTTACCGGCTTGCCGCTTCTATCGAAAGCCACGGTAATCTGGTCCATCCTCTGCCGAAGGTCGGCAAGGTCGCGGACAATGGAGAGCATAGCCATTAACTCTGAGCTCACCGCTATGCCAAACCTGGACTGCATGGTGAAGCCGTCCATTCTACCGCCGAGACCTATGACAATATTACGCAGGCTCTGGGCGCAGAAGTCTATTATCCAGCCCATCTCCACCCTTGTGGGGTCGATATTATGCCGTGGCATCTTGGTAAGTCGCTGAAGCTGCTCGTCATTGTAGTTGCGCTCATGCTGCATCCTTGCGGTAAGGGCTACCATTGCCAGGTTATGGGCGTTCATTATGTCGTTTATGTCACCCGTCAGGCCCATGGAGAATTCGGTCATGGGGATGAGGAGTGCATTACCACCACCTGCAGCGGTCCCCTTAATATTCATGGTAGGACCGCCCGAGGGCTGGCGCAGAGCGCCACCTACACTTAATCCTCTCTTGCCCAAGCCTTCCATCAGACCACAGGAAGTCGTACTCTTGCCCTCACCTAAGGGAGTAGGGGTAATGGCTGTTACCTCGATGTACTTACCATCCCCCTTATTCTTAAGGCGATCCATTATTTTAAGGAAGTCGAGCTTGGGAGTACGGCCAAAGGGGATAAGCTCGTCCTTCTCCAGTCCAAGTTTCTCAATCCATTGCTCGGGTCTGGGCATATTCACTTCGGCAGCCTCGGATATCTGCCAGTCTTTCATTTTAGTAGCATCATAAGCCATACGCACCTCCTTCTTTTATTTACTTGCCCCCGCAGAATAATAACTTACTTTTTATTGAGGCCCAGGAACTCTATTGCATTATCACGCAGGACCCTCTGCTTGGTTTCATCCTTGATATCCAGCGCCATGAACTGTTCCTTGGTAAGCTTCAAGCCATAGCTATTGGAGCCAAACATGACCTTCTCGCGACCCCGGCTGCTATTCATAAAGCGAACCGTGTCCGGGGTCAGATTCCGCGGATTATAGGCGGAGATATCGCCATAAACGTTGGGGTGGCGGAAGATCATGGAACACCATTCATCGACCCAGGGATAACCGGTATGTGAAAGGTTGATCTTCAGATTAGGGAAATCGATAGCTACTTTGTCTACCTCATAAGGGTGCCCTACCCAGCTGGGCAGCGGCTCAGCGGAGTGCCCCACCTGCATTCCCACCGGCACCCCCAGCTCGCTACACTTGGCGTATAAGGGATAGCATTTAGCGTCCGATGGGGTGATTCCAAAGGTTATGGGATGGAAGTAGACATATTTGAAGCCATATTTCTTGACTGATTTTTCGATCTCGCGCAGGCTATCATCGATGCGGAATGGGTTGTAGCTGGCACCGCCGATAATCCTTCCCTTGCCCTCCTTTACCATCTTGTAGATTGCGTCATGGGGATACTCCATGATTACCTGGTGGTGGAAGTAGTATGACCACATTTTGACATCGGTGATCATTACATACTCAAAGCCGACCTCGTCCATCGTCTTAACCAGCGCTTCTACGCTATTGTGTCCGGGCATAAATCCCTGTTCTTTAATCTTCTTGAACTGCTCCCTTGTGGGCGGTTTTCCACCAAACTGGGTTTTGAAGGTACTCCGAGCCATTATCTTGAACTCTTCCCAGTCAAACATGTACTCTTCGTACCCTGCCTCCGTGGGGTAGTTCATCATATCGACCGCTTTAATGTCCGCAAGTTCTGCCATTTTCTAACCTCCTCTTTCTATTTCTTTATTTGGACTCAGCCTGCGCCTCAGCTGCGCGAACAGTGTTCGCCATCAGCATTGTTACTGTCATCGGACCCACTCCGCCAGGTACCGGAGTGATAGCCTTGGCCTTCTCCTTGATAGCCTCAAAGTCACTATCGCCGACAAGAATTCGTTTTCCTTCAGGGGTTGTGCCTATCTGATTGACACCAACATCTATAACAACCACCCCTTCTTTTACCATGTCCGCCGTTATCGCCTTGGGCCTGCCCATAGCAGCTATCACGATATCCGCCTGCCTGGTTATCGATGCCATGTCCTTCGTGCCGGTATGCACCACTGTCACCGTAGCATTGGCGCCCTTTTGTTTCTGCACGAGAATAGCCATTACCGGCTTTCCCACAATGTTACTGCGACCACAGATAACCACATGTTTCCCTTCGGGGCTGTTACCGCTGCGCACCAGCAATTCCTGAACCCCATGCGGTGTGCAAGGCATGAAATACGGTTCCCCGATCAGGAGCTTACCAACATTGACCGGGTGAAAGCCATCCACGTCTTTCATAGGGTCAATAAGATTAAGGACCTTATCCTCATTAATATGCTTGGGCAGTGGAAGTTGAACCAGCATGCCATTCCACTTGGGGTTCTTGTTCAGTTCGTCAATCTTGGCAAGAATGGTCTCCTCCTTAGTATCCTCGGGATACACTAAGGTCTCAGATATAATGCCGAGCTCATCACTGGCCTTGGTCTTCGCTGTAACATAGGATACTGAGGCCGGATCCTCTCCCACGCGGATAATGAAAAGGCCTGGAGTTATGCCCTTCTTCTGCAACTCAGCTACCTTTATCTTTAACTCCGCACGAATCTCCTTTGCTATCTCAGCGCCTTTTATAATCTCTGCTGTCATATTATGTCAACTCCTTTCTACTATCTTTATTAAACCAGCACATCTATCTCAGTGGGAAATATACCGATGGCTCCGCTGAATACAGCTTGCCACTCGTGGTGTACAGGTCGATGAATGGTAACACGGGATATTTCCTCAGTGTAATCCGGTGGGGATAAAACACAAGCAACAGCAGCGATGGTGCGCTGAGGTTCAGGGATATCACTGATTAGGGACACGTAAATCATTGCCACTGGGCCAAGTGATCCGCAAAAATTATACCATGTGCCAACGGGTAAGGCAATATTTGGGATATTTTTCTCAAACTCATTAGTGAAGAGACCGCTGAAAATGAGGTGCAGGATACTTCCTGCCGGGGGTCTGGGGGTGTCCCCTAGCTTAGGCAGTCTCCCAAGATTGGGGGATATAGGGGGTTGATTGAGAATATTTCAGCAGTCTCTGAAATATGATTTGGAGACAATTGACAATATGGTATACTATGGCTGAATAGCAATGCATCACGTTGGCGTAGATATAATAGAAATATATCGTATTGAACGGGTGATTGAACTCTGGGGAGAGCGTTTTCTCAAGCGAGTCTATACTGAAACAGAGTTTAATGATTGTCAAGGCCGTGCTCCATCACTTGCGGTTCGCTTTGCCGCCAAAGAGGCGGTAATGAAGGTTTTGGGCACTGGTATCAAGGGAGTTGGCTGGCGGGAGATCGAGGTGCTTTCCAATAGTGATGGGAGACCATCGGTCTATCTTCATGGCGCAGCAGATCAGAAGGCCAGGAGTCTTGGTATCGGGGAACTGGCTATCAGCCTTTCCCATTCCCGGAAGTATGCCATCGCTTCAGTTGTTGGGAGCAGTAGTGAAGATTGTATCAACAAATGAAATGCAGGATATTGAGCTTGGCTCTGCTGATCAGGGCATTCCAGCAGAGGTGCTCATGGAGAACGCCGGGCTCGCTTTTGCCCAGAAGGTAAAAGGGTGGCTTGGTAGCGTAGTCGGTCAGCAAATCCTTGTCCTTGTAGGTCCGGGTAATAATGGCGGAGATGGATTAGTGGCGGCTCGCCACCTCCACGACTGGGGTGCCAGGGTCACTGTTTACCTGGGCAGCCGGCGAAGGGAAGATGATACTAACTATAAAATCATTCTGGAGCGTACTATTCCTATCGCTATAGCTGGCGATGATAAGCACTTAACCAGTCTTGATAGCGCATTATCCATAAGCGACGTGGTTATCGATGCCCTCTTCGGTACCGGGAAGATCCGCCCCCTGGAAGGTACGATGAGGGATGTTTTAACCAGGGTGAAGGGAGAGAGAGAGGCAAATCCCTGTCTTAAGATAATTGCCATTGACCTGCCTTCAGGGCTGGATGCCGATAGCGGAGCCGCCGACCCCTCTTGTCTTGCCGCAGATTTAACGGTCACCCTGGGCTATCCCAAGACCGGGCTATTCTCCTTTCCTGGCAGAGATCTAATTGGTGACCTTATCATTGCTGATATTGGTATCCCATCAAACCTTGCCGAAGGAATCGCTACCGAGTTAATTACTGAGGATCTGGTACGATCAATACTACCTCGAAGGCCGAATAGTGCTCATAAGGGAACCTTTGGGAGGGTGCTTGTCTGCGCAGGGTCGCTTCATTACATTGGAGCTGCGTATCTTGCCTGTGAGGGAGCCATGCGGGTGGGCGCCGGACTGGTAACCCTGGCGATTGCCCGGAG
>JAVLBD010000074.1:0-6683 GCA_031581405.1 Dehalococcoidia bacterium | reverse complement strand
CAAGCAGCTTTCAATCAAAATTGGATATCAAGTGCTGCTGCAGTATTTGTCTGGTCAGCAATACCATACCGAATGGAATGGAGATACGGTTTGGCGGCTCATAAGGTAATACTATTAGATGCTGGACATGTCTGTCAGAATCTCTATTTGGCGTGTGAAGCGATAGAAGCCGGAACTTGTGCGGTTGCTGCATATAATCAAGAGCTAATGGATCAACTATTACGAGTTGATGGAAAAGATGAATTTGCCATTTATCTGGCAGTAGTTGGAAAGGCAAATAAATAGGATATGGTATTTTATAGAGACTGCTGAATAAGAGGTGTCGGATACTTAGTGCCGGGGGATTGATAAAGATTATTTCAGCATTCTCTTATAGATTGAATAAGGATATTGCTTAATGCTACCCGCGTCACCTTAGGGAGGTATGCCATGCCGCTGTGGTTTGAGGATTACTTGATAAAGAATTTCGGCGCTGCTCTTATGGGTGCAGACTTCACCCGGATGACGTTCACTCCTTTTGTGATACCCAACGTGTTTGTCAGTACCAACATGTTTCCCGACAAGCCTGGCGTAGCACCTGATGCCATTGATTATATCGTCACCTGTTCCAGGCCAGAGAAAAGGCGACTTTTCATCGTCACCGATGAATACTCGGCGAGGTTTTGTAACAGGATCACAAGGGCCTTTGAGCAACGTTATCAGTTCAAGACGCAGGTGTGGAAAGGAGCTATGCCGGAGGCCCCTCTGGACAGTATCCAAGAATGCGTCGGGCTCGTAAATAAATTCGAGCCCGATCTGATCATGGCTGTGGGTGGGGGTTCCGTCATTGACACCTCCAAGATCGTGTGGCTACTCTACGAGCGGCCTGACATGCAGGATTTCACTTCAATAATTAATCCTATCTTTCTTATCGGGATAAGGAAGAAGGCTCATCTCATCGCCGTGCCGACGACGAGCGGGACAGGCTCGGAGTGTACGCCCACAAGCGTGGTGACTGATAAAGAGACAAACCGGAAGATTCCCATAAATCACCAGGAACTCATTCCCGACTATGCCCTCCTTGATCCGACCCTCCCTGTGGCGATGCCGCCAAACTTAACGGCTGGGACGGGGATGGATGTCCTTGCACATGCCGTGGATGCGGTCTTGTGTCCTGCTGCCAATGATTTGACCGATGCCATCGGACTTCGGGCGATCCAGATGGTCTTTAAATACTTAACCAGGGCTTATTGTGATGGCAAGGACAGGGAGGCCCGCTATAGGATGCATCTGGCATCATCTATGGCAGGCATGGTCTTGAGCCAGGCGGGATCAGGAATCAGCCATGCCATGGGGCATGCGTTTGGCGGCGTTTTTCATGTGCACCATGGTGTGACAGTAGGCCTATTCTTGCCCTATGAGATACAGGCCTATGCTTATGTATCCGACAAGTACCTGGAGATATGTGATGCCCTCGATGTCAGGGTGAAGGACGACAGGAAGAGTCTGGCTAATTTAACTGACAAAATTCGAGCGCTTATGAAGGATGTCAACATTCCGCTAAGTATAAAGGAGGCAGGCGTCAGCAAGCAGGAGTTTGAAGAGAAGCTTGATAAGATGGCTGACTATGCGGCGGCGGACCCGACAGGTGTTATTCCTCCTCCCTATCTTTTGACTGTTGACCAATTCAAGAAACTTTATCGTCTTGCCTACACTGGCATAGACCTGGATTTGGGCTTGGAATTCTAGGAGATAAGGCTATGTTTGGATATCATGGGAAGTTCCTGCGTGTCGATCTGAGCAAAGGGGAAAGTGAGGATATGTCCCTCGATTCCACTATGTTACAGAAGTATATCGGCGGCAGTACCCTCGCTGCAAGGTTGATCTATGAGCATGTGGACAAGAGGATCAAATCGCTGGATCCCCAAAGCAGTCTGATTTTTGCAGCCGGTCCTTTTACAGGAAGTCCAGTTCCTATGGTGAGCCGTTGCTCCGTATGTGGTATATCACCTTTGACCGGTATCTGGGGTGAGGCTACCACCGGTGGCATTTTCCCCGTAAGGCTTAAGTCGTCCGGTTACGATGGGATCTTAATTGTCGGCAAGGCTGCAAATCCAGTTTATCTTTGCATCATCAACGGCAAGGCGGAGATCAGAGACGCACAGGCTGTTTGGGGAAGGGATGCCTACGAGACTCAGGACATCCTCGCAAAGGCATTCAAAGATACAAAAGTAAGCATTTCCTGTATCGGGAGCGCAGGTGAGAAGCTTCTCAGGCATGCCTGTATCATGAATGATGGCGGTCGGGCTTCGGGAAGGTGTGGGCTGGGTGCCCTTATGGGCTCTAAGAATCTAAAAGCAGTGGTAGTAGGCGGAAAAATAAAGGTCGATGTAGCCAACGAGGCTCAGTTGAAAGAACTTACAGCTATCGCACGGGAACGTATCGCTGGCCATATGATGTCTTCCGCCTATCGGGAATACGGTACGAACTTGTGGATGGATTTCGGCATGAGGCTTGGTGATGTACCGGTTAAGTATTTCACCAAGAACACCTTTCCCGCAAAGAAACTGAGCGGTGGCGCCTTTCGTGAGGCTTTCAACATCCATAATTATGCCTGCTATGGCTGCCCCATCGGATGCGGTCGCATCATCCCCGATTTCAGAAAAGATATCAAGCAGGTCGATGGGCCGGAATATGAAACGACAGTAGCCTTCGGTCCCCTATGCATGAACTTCGATCTGGAATCGGTCGTCATGGCAAATCATCTCTGCAACATGCATGGGCTGGATACGATCTCTACTGGTGTGTCCATTGCCTTTGCCATGTACCTATACGAAAAAGGAAAACTGACCAGAGAGAAAGCGGGTATGGAGATCAAGTGGGGTGATGGGAAAACAGTGGTGAAACTGGTCAAGATGATAATCGACCGGAAAGGAATTGGTAAATTACTGTCGCAGGGAACCCTTCAGATGGCCAGAGAACTCGGTGTGAGCGAAGACGAAGCGGCACAGGTTAAAGGTTTGGAAATACCCATGCACGACCCCCGTGCTTTCGTGGGGATGGCTCTAACCTATGCAACAGGCCCCCGTGGTGCATGCCATTTGAAGGGGGATTTCTATACTATCGATACTCCTCTCGACAGCATCCCTGAACTGGGCATCTTCGCTGGGGATAAAAACGCATCAATGGGTAAGGCGGCGGTGGTGGCGAAGTTCCAGAGTTACAATGAAATATACAACTCTCTGGCCCTCTGCAAGTTCTCTCCCCTGACGGCCACTCAGATTAGCATGTTGCTTAACAGCATTACCGGCTGGGAATATACCCCTGAGGATCTCTTGACTTTCGGAGAAAGGTCTATAAACCTCAAGAGGGCTATTAACAATAAGCTGGGCGTAACGAGAAAGGACGACAAGCTGCCCAAGATTGCTATTAAAGCTCTGAAGGAAGGGGCAACGGCTGGACAGACGCCGGATATGGACCTCTTGCTTAAGGATTACTATAGAGTTAACCAGTGGGACTGGAAGACGGGTAAGCCTAAGGAGGAGAAGCTGCTATCCCTTGGACTTGGCGATGTTGCCAAGGACCTGTGGAAAGCATAAGGATATACCTTCAGGGATCGCTGAAAAAGAGGTAGAGGATACTTTATGCCGGGGGTCTGGGGGTGTCCTCCCCCCAGCTTTAATAAATCCCCCAATCTTGGGGGATTAGGGGGTTGATTGAGACTATTTCAGCAGTCTCCCTTTATAGATACGTAGCACTGATCACATCGCTTCTGATCATAGTGTCACGAGCTCGACTTCCTACCTTAATCCGTGGATCGAAAGAGAAGATTGCCTTACTCCTACCATATCCGTTATTGCCCGATTTCCACTTACCTAGATCATCCGGTCAAGCCGTATGATGACTCCTTACAAAAGTTAAAAGCAAAGCAAAGCTGATTCGTTTAGATTATTACCCATCATTCGGTCCTTTGAATCTGAATTCAATGATTAAGGTTCCTATAAATGAGGTTGACACTGGCTCCATTAACTTGGTATTCTACACAATCGGTATGCCACACAATATTTCAAAATAAACCCGATCGCACTCAGAAATAACCTATCGGAGTAATTATGGTTCCAATAAGCGAATATACACCCATAGGCGAACTTATCAATCTCACAAATAAGAGGGCTGTTGTTACCGGTGGCGCTATGGGCATCGGTTTCGCAATTTCGTACAGGCTTGCCGAGGCAGGTGCCAGCGTTGTTATTGTTGATGTCCATAGCGAGAGAGCGGAGAAGGCCAGTGAAGAGCTTAGGAGTTACGGGTACGAGGCTAGCTTCATCCAGGCTGATGTGAGCAAGGAAAAAGAAGTACAAGGCATGGTTAATACAATTGTGGGGGAGATGGGTGGTATCGATATTCTGGTGAACAACGCTGGTATATACCCGTTTATACCCTTCGCACAGATAACTGGCGCTGATATTGATAGGGTACTATCGGTGAACCTTAAAGGAACGCTTCTCTGTAGCCGTGAGGTTAGCAGCAATATGATAAAGCAGAGACAAAGCGGGTGCATAATAAATATTGCATCAATTAGCTCTAGCCGCCCCGTATCTAAAGGGTTCTCTATTTATGATGCGTCCAAGGGTGGTGTTCATACCTTGACAAAGAGCATGGCGTTGGAGTTAGGACAGCACAGCATCCGAGTTAATGCCATCGCTCCCGGAAGCATTATGACAGAAGGTATGCTTTCCCAGGGCAAAGGACTCCCGCCGAGCGAATGGAAAGCAGAACTAAAGAAGTTTATGGCCAGCACTGTGCTAGGGAGGCTCGGCAGGGCTGATGATATTGGCCGGGTTGCCTTATTTCTGGCATCAGATTTGGCCAGCTATATAACCGGTACACTTGTCGTGGTTGATGGTGGCTTTCAATTAACAGGGATAACAAGTAGTTCACCCTAGGTTAAGTTGGTAGTAGACTCACGGTTTAGGTGGGCGTGTAGGCTACACCGGGGTAACCTGGGTGAAAATAAGAATAGCTTAAAATACGGGTTTCATACCAGACTAGAGTTGTCCAAAGGGTGAAGGCCGGGCATATAAAAAACATTCAGCATAATAGAAACATTGTGCTATATTTTACTAACATTGAATAAGAGGTAATATCAAACTGCCTATGCTTGAAAAATTCTGTGAAGTTAATAACACTTTTCCCAAGACAACCCAGATTTTGGAACATAAGCATCAAGGAAACAAGGTGTTTGGCTGGCTATGCACCTATGTCCCTGAGGAAATCATACATGCGGCCGGGGCGCTTCCCATCAGAATTACAGGCTACTCTAAGGAGATGGAACTGGAAGATGGAACCGCTTACCTTTATATTAACAGCTGCTCTTTCTCCCGAAGTTGCCTGCAACTGGGACTCAAGGGAGAATATGATTTTTTAGACGGCGTGGCTGGCGGGTCTACCTGTGATGGAGCCCGTCGCCTTTTCGATCTATGGCGTAGCTACATCGATACCCCCTTCTATCATGTACTTACCGTACCACGCAAGTATACCCAGTCAGCACATGATCTCTATCACAAACAGGTTCTTCAGTTTAAAGTACACCTGGAAGAGTTCCTCGGTATTCAAATAACGGATGAGTCACTTTACCGATCAATTGGGGTATATAATGAATCCAGAGCTCTCCTAAAGCGTCTTTATGAATTACGAAAGATTGATAACCCGCCCATTACCGGTACCGAGACGATGGAGGTACTGAATGCCTGCTTTCGTATGCCCAAGGAGTTATTTAATGAATGGCTCAGGAACCTGCTCGACGGGCTTGACGTGTCAGATAACGCTAGTAAGAGTCGTGCCCGTTTGATGCTTGTTGGCAGTGCTATAACCAATCCAGAGCTCATCGAATCTATAGAAGATCTGGGGGGGTTGATAGTAACCGACGAACTCTGTACCGGTACCAGATACTGGTCCGACCCGGTGGTTCTTGATAAGAACAGCACCCCTGTTGAAGCCATCTCACGACGCTACTTGAATAATTTCCCCTGTGCCCGTATGTTTCCTTCCGATGAGCGATTCAACCGCATACTTGACCTCGCACGTGATTTCAGGGTGGATGGTGTGATCAGTCAGATCATCAGGTACTGCGTGCCCTATGCTCATGACCTACCACTGCTTACGGAGAGGCTAAAGACTAACGGGATACCAACGTTAGCTCTGGATGTGGAATACGGCACATCAGGGTCGGGGCAGATCCGAACGCGGGTTCAGGCTTTCCTGGAAATGCTGGAGGGAAAGCGAAGATGATAGGCCCCCAGGTAAGGGAAAACAAGCTTAACTCGATCATACGGGCTTGCCGCATAATCGTGAAGATGAACCAGGCGAATCCTGAGATGAGGAAGAGCGAAGCAATGTATTACCAGATGCTGGCCAACTACTACACCCGCCTGCTTAACGCTAGCAAAGATGGTGACTTTGTGGCTGCCCACACCGTTTTCTTCCCCGCTGAGATCCTCTACGCCATGGATATTATCCCGATGCATACCGAGACTACCACTTGGATGATAGCCCTGTTCACAGGTGATTCGGCAGATATGCTTGCGGCCGGGGCCGAACTGGGGCTGGCCTCTGAAATATGCTCGCCGCATCGGGGCCTGGCTGGTGCCTTTGCCATGGGCGCGTTGCCCAGACCTGATGCTATGCTGTGGTCCAATCTGGTC
>JAVLBD010000073.1:0-6718 GCA_031581405.1 Dehalococcoidia bacterium | reverse complement strand
AAGGCAGCGCTGATAGGCATGGGGTACACAGAAAGCTCCCACTGTTCCCACAACCTACGCACCGCGGCGGGAAAAGGAGGTCAAGAACTCCCGTCTCGAGTTGCTTCAATGAAGAAATTAGGTTCACTGGAAGAAGTGAGCCTGCTTTCCTAAATGTCGAGCAGTTATTTGAAAAGCCCTTTTAGCTAGCGTGCCTTAACGGTATGACCCACGCCACTTATGATGGGTTCGTTCAAATAAAGGTCGCCATTCCTGATTTTGAGGTTGAAGCCGCAATCAGGGTTGGTACAAACCCAAGCCTTGTAGTGTATCGGCGCCCCCTGACTACCAAAATCTGACAACGGGACCAAATCTCCAGTATTACACTTTAGGCATTTGGGGAAAACATTATTCTCCAAGAGCCACCTCCCATCCTAGAATCAATAATAGTATACATTAAAGATGAGAGGGTTGGCAAGCCACTGTTGTGGGTGTTTAGGATATTAGCGGGACGTGACCGTTCGCCTGCTGTCCGCCATTATTGCGAGGACCCCGACGTGTTGGGGGGCTTAGTAATCTCAGTGATGTTCTGTTATGAAAAGTGTTGATTGAAGGCTACGCTGGCAATGATAAAAGGTAAGGTGAGTGGAATTAAGGGAGAATCTTCCCGGTGTAGTCTAGCTGAATAAGATCAGCCGCTATGTAGTTTGATCGAGGCGAGGTGGTTGTAGATGGCACCAGAAGGGGTAAGAGTACTCCTCATCAGGAAGATCTGATCTACCTCCAGTGTGGGACCACCTTCAAATTCAGTCGCCGATATAATACTCCCGATGCTGCTGCGCTCCATCGGGGTTGCCTGCTCGCGGAGCCGCCCCAGGGTGAGGTGTGGGCTGAAAGAGCGCCCTTCAGGGGGAAAACCGAGGGGAGCTAGTGCCTGCTCGACATCCTGCTGCAGGGTAATAAGTGGCTTCACCTCCCCGGTTACGGCCACCCAGATAACACGGGGGCGCTGGAGATTGGGGAAGGCACCCAGTTTGCCGAGCTGGAGTTTAAGAGGGGATAGACTCTGAGTTGACGGTGTGATTGACTCTATTATCCGGGGCACCTGATCCGGGGCAATGTTTCCGAGAAATTTTAGGGTGAGGTGAATCCCTTTAGGATCAACCCACTTCACATATTTTGCCGAATGGTGCTCTTTCGATCGCAATTTGGCTATCAGCGAGGAGAGGCTGACTTTGATAGGATCGGATAGCTCGATGGCGATAAAGGCGCGAATCTTTTCCATTACAGACCAAAGAGCCTTCTGGCGTTCCCCCCTAAGATCGAAGCTTCGGCAACTTCTCCCATGTCAAGGGAAAGGAACTGCTTCAGAACCCGGCTTGGTAGTATCAGGGGGTAGTCGCTGCCGAAGAGGACTTTCTCTGTCCCTACGATCTCGGCGACATGCCTGAAGATCTCAGGCCGGTAGAGATAGGGAGATGCCGAGCTATCGAAGTAGACGTTTTTAAGTGCTTCTGCCACCTCGGGCATCAGGGCATAGAAGGGAAGCCCTCCCCCCCAATGGGCGCATACTATGGTTATATCGGGAAATCTGGCGATGAGCTTCTCGAGGACATCGGGGGTGATTTTCTGCTTACCCACATATTGATGTCCTACGGGCTCGGATGCGTGGACCGACACGATAAGGTGGTGTCGCCTCGCTACATCGAAAACGGGATCCAATAGAGTCTCATCACCCTTTTCGAGGCCGTGAAAATCAGGTCTCAGCTCGCCGATGCCGCTGATCCCGCCGCGGATGCAACGCTCGAGCTCTGCAACGGCTACCTCCCCCGCCTGTGGTGGAAGGGAACAGAAACCGGTCAGACGGTCAGGATAGCGGGATGTCGACTCCATAATATAGTCATTGGTCTCCTGGCATAGCTCGAGGCTGCCCCAGTTGGCATTGAGTATAACGGAGCGATCGATGCCCTCTTCATCCATGATGGCTATAAGGTCTTCGCAGGAAGCAATCTTAGCTGTGGGTTTAGCGTAGATTCGGGCAAACAAGGGGTCGCGACCTATGTACTCTTCCCGGTGCTCGCTCATCCGTGGTGGAAAGATATGGGTGTGGCTATCAATAATCACCCTAGGATTTTAAGGGAGATTTACCTTAAGGTCAAGAAAAGTTATGGACAGTATAATTATGCTGCTATATAATAGCCAGGTACAGCAACGGGATGTTCACTGCTTTCGTCAACGGGAAAGCTCAACAATAAACCCGAGCTTGTATCCTCGGCATCGCACCTGGCAGCCGGGGTTGCTTCTTGTAAGGGGGTAGCACTTACCGGATCCATGGAGGAAATGCAGGAAAGAACGAAAACGCTGCGCCGCCACATTATCACTATGACGGAAAGGGCGGGCAGCGGGCACCCCGGAGGCTCCCTATCCGCAGTAGAGCTGGTAACTGCACTTTACTTCCACGTGTTACGTCACGATCCACAGAATCCGAACTGGCCCGATCGAGACCGATTTGTGTTAAGCAAGGGCCACGCTGCGCCTGTTCTCTATGCCGCTCTGGCCGAGTCAGGATACTTCCCTGTTGCTGAGCTTCTAACCCTGAGGCAGATGGGCAGCCGTTTGCAGGGTCATACCCATATGATCACTACTCCAGGTGTCGAGATGTCAGCGGGTGCATTGGGACAGGGCTTATCCTTCGGCATTGGCAACGCCCTTGCCGCTCGTCTCGATGGTCGGGATTATCGGGTATACGTTCTCCTTGGGGACGGAGAGTGTAACGAGGGGCAGGTATGGGAGGCGGCGATGGCTGCCGCTCACTACAAGCTGGATAACATGGTAGCCCTAATTGACCGCAACCGCCTGCAGATCGATGGTTGGTGCTGTGACGTGATGAATACCGAGCCCTTTCCTGAGAAGTGGCGCTCTTTCGGATGGCATACTATTGAGGTCGATGGACATGACCTGGATCAAATTATCGCTGCCCTTAGCGAGGCGAAAATAATAGAGGGCAAGCCCACTGCCATCATCGCCCACACTATCAAAGGAAAAGGGGTCAGCTTCATGGAGAATAAGGCTGAGTTTCACGGCACAGCTCCCACATCAGAGCAAGCGGAGCAAGCACTTAGAGAGCTAGAGTAGAAAATGGCTGAGGAGATGTCTATCAGGAATGCCTACGGGAATACCCTGGTCGAGCTGGGCAGTGAGAACGAGAATATCGTGGTGCTCGATGCCGATCTCTCCCGCTCGACGATGACCCACCTGTTTGCCAAAGAGTTCCCTGACAGGTTCTTCGATTGTGGTGTCGCCGAGCAAAACATGATGGGCATTGCCGCCGGGCTAGCTGCATGCGGGAAGACGGTATTTGCCAGTACCTTCGCTGTGTTTGCCACTGCAAGATGCTATGACCAGGTCAGGGTGTCAATTGCCCAGTCCCATCAAAACGTGAAGATCGTGGCCACGCATGGGGGCATTACAGTAGGGGAGGATGGCTGTTCCCACCATGCCATCGAAGATTTGGCTCTAATGTGCGCCCTCCCTGGCTTCACCGTTATTGTCCCCGCCGATGCTATCGAGGCAGCTCAGGTGATAAGAGCGGCAGCAGCGACCCATGGCCCATTCTATATCAGGCTCGCTCGCCCTAAAATGCCTATCGTCTGTGGAGATCATTATAACTTTGCCATGGGCAAAGCGGTAACCATGAGAGGGGGAGGGGATGCGACGGTTATCGCCATCGGTATCATGGTTGACCGGGCACTTCAGGCTGCTGATACGCTGGCGCGGGAGGGCATCGAGTTGCGTGTCATCAACATGTCCACCCTCAAACCCCTTGATGAGAAAACGATAGTGAAGGCCGCCGAAGAGACGGGCGCTATCCTCACCGCCGAGGAGCATCTACAACATGGCGGGTTGGGGAGTGGAGTAGCTCAGGTAGTGGCGAAACATCACCCGGTGCCCATGTCTTTTATGACAATAAAGGACGTATTTTCCTCTTCAGGAAAAGGAGGGGAACTCCTAGAAAAGCATGGGCTTACTGCCACAGGCGTTGTGGAAGAGGTACGCTCGCTGGTGGGGAGGAAGCCCTAAGGCCTGACCTGGCCGTTTCCCATAATGACCCACTTGTACGTCGTGAGCTCTTTTAAACCCATGGGGCCGCGGGCGTGAAACTTCTGGGTACTGATTCCTACCTCGGCTCCCAATCCGAACTGGCCCCCATCGGTAAAGCGGGTGCTGGCGTTGACGTAGACGCAGGCAGCATCAACCTCCTCCAGGAAGCGATTGGCCGTAGAATAGTCCTCGGTGATGATGGCCTCGGAGTGCCCCGAGTTGTAGCGTGCGATATGTTCCATCGCCTCATCCACAGAGTCCACCACCTTTACTGCCGCAATTAGAGCCAGAAACTCCTTCCCCCAATCGGAATCGGTTGCAGGGACAGCTTTGAAGTTCGATAATATCTTTAACGCCCGCTCATCGCAGCGCATCTCCACCCCGGCCTTGGCCCACTCTGTAGAGATCATAGGGAGGTATCTCTCAGCTATTTCGCTGTGCACCAGCAGGCAGTCTAGGGCATTACAGACAGTGGGGCGCTGCACCTTGGCGTTAAAGGCGATAGCCACCGCCTTTTCCAGGTCAGCGGTGCGATCCACATAGGTATGGCAGATGCCGACGCCGCTGGCGAGCACCGGCATGGCAGCGTTCTCGGTAACAAGTGCTACAAGATGTTCGCCGCCGCGCGGGATGATGAGATCAATATTTTCGCTCATTTTCAACATGCGGCTCACCAACTCCCTCTCGGGGGACTCAATGAATTGGATAGCGTCGCCGGGAACCCCGCCTGCCTGAGCCGCTTCCTTAATCACCATGGCCAGGGCGCTATTAGAGCGCAGAGCCTCCTTGCCCCCGCGTAGGATGACGGCATTGCCTGATTTGAGGCACAGTGACGATATATCAACGGTGACGTTTGGCCGGCTTTCGAATATGACACCGATAACCCCCAGCGGCACCCTCCTCTTCTCGATGCGCAGGCCATTGGGCAGCACCTTGGAATCGAAGGCTTCACCCACCGGATCAGGGAGTGAAGCGACGGTGCGCACATCGTCAGCCATCGACTGGAGGCGGCTGGAGTCGAGCACCAGGCGGTCGAGCATGGCATCATCCATGCCCGAGGCCTTGGCATCCCCACAATCGAAGCGATTGGCATTGAGGATCTCGCCCTCTCTCTTAATAAGGCTTTTAGCGATAGTGATAAGAGCTTTATTCTTCACCTCCGTGGGCAGGTGGGCAAGCTTTCGGGAGGCTGCCTTAGCAGCTCTCGCCTTACCTTCCAGTTCTTCGATGGCAGATTGCATTTCTTTCCCCCTTATAAGACCACCAAATTATTCCGGTGCACCACCTCGTCCCCGTACCCGTAGCCCAGTAAGCTCTCGATCCTGTCGGAGCGAGCACCCTTTATCATAGCAAGCTCCCGCGACGAATAGTTGGATATACCGCGGGCGATTTTTTCGCCCTTTTTACCTTTCTCGATAATAATGTCAACCGCATCCCCCCGTAAAAAATCACCATTTACCGTTTTGATGCCCGCAGGAAGCAGGCTCTTGTTCTGTTCTTTCAGCGCCACAACCGCTCCATCGTCGATTACCAGACTCCCCTTTATGGCCAGCCCGGTAAGCATCCAGCGCTTCCTGCTCTCCATCTTGCTGGCTGTGGGGGGGAAGAGAGTACCGATTGACTCGCCCTTAACCAGCCTCGAGAGAAGATCCTGCTCCTTGCCATCGGCAATGATCACTGTGGCACCCGAGGCTGTAGCCAGCCGCGCTGCCTGAACCTTGGTCGCCATTCCACCAACTCCTCGCCCCCTGGTGCCGCCAGCTAGATGCTCGATCCGTTCATCAATACAGTCCACGCGGGTGATAAGCTGAGCACTGCGGTCAGTGGCCGGGTCCGTGGTGCAAAGACCGGCGACATCGCAGAGGACCACTAAAAGGTCAGCATCAACCAGGTTTGACACCATCCCGGAGAGATTATCGTTATCGCCAAATGCCGCTCCCTCAAGCTCGTCAACCGCTACCACATCGTTCTCATTGATGATAGGCACCACTCCGAGTTCCAGGAGCGCTAGCAAGGTATTGCGAGCGTTCAGATAGCCCAGGCGGTCGGAAAGGTTTGCCTTGGTCAAGAGGGCCTGGGCCACCGTAATGCCATGCCAGTCGAAGAGCTGCTCATAGGAATGCATCAATGCGTTCTGCCCCACCGCGGCCATCACCTGGCGGGAGGGTATGTCCTTTCTATCCTTAGCGAGCCTCAATTGTTGCCTCCCTGCGGCGACGGCTCCCGAGGAGACGATAATCACCTCCAAACCCTGCTGATGAAGACGAACTACCTGCCCAACAAGGGTAGCCATCACTTCGAGGTCGAGGTGCTCGGTGCCTGCCGTGAGCAGGTTTGTACCGAACTTGGCTACGATCCGCCTGTATTCGCCCTTTTTGCTCTTGTTACCCATTGACTCGCTCTAGACTGCAATATTATAGCATATAGCCCGGTTTCACCGTAGGAATGGCCAATCTTTCATTGCGAGCGCAGCGCGGCAATCTTCACGTCTCATTATCCCGCCACCACATAGATTGGTTCGTCGTTCCGCTCCTCGCAATGATGGGGTAAAGCAGAAGAACGGTGACGTACCGCTAATGTGCTGAGCACAGAGAGTGTCCGTCCGTATTGTTCTACACGGGGGCGCTATGCTAAAATT
>JAVLBD010000072.1:0-6745 GCA_031581405.1 Dehalococcoidia bacterium | reverse complement strand
CCAGACCTCGTTCATCTGGACCACTTTGGGCCACTTCACCCGTTATGGGGCTTCGAAGTTCCCATAATAGTTCTGCATCAGGAACCTGTCCCGGAGCATTGAAATAGACCCCTGTCGGCGGGCCTGAGGGCACAAGGCCTTTCTCCCCAATCCAGCCGTAGAGCTTGCCAAATGTCTCGCCTATCAGGCTATAAGGCCCCTTCATTGATGCGAATGCAACTGACATTTGCTCTGTTTTTTTTAGCGTTACCTCGATTGCCATCTCAACCTCCACAAAGTAGTGTAAGTAAGATTAAGCGAAAAACCGTTCCGATGTCAATTGTCCGTCAGCTCACCTCAATCATAGAGCCCTCAGCCGTCTTGGTAACCTCAATGCGCTCATCGAAGGCATTCTTCAGCTCCTCAATGTGTGTAATCACTAGAATTTTCTCAAAATCGTCTTGAATCGAGTTAATCGCCTCCACCAACTTCTCTCGACCAGCGGAGTCCTGGGAACCGAATCCTTCGTCGATTATCAACGTGGGCAGGGGCGCTCCGGAGCGCCGCGCCAGGAGTTTTGAAAGCGCGATGCGTAGAGCGAGGTCAATGCGAAATGCCTCACCACCACTATACATCTCATAGCGGCGTGTTCCCAGCTCGTCCGATATATTTATGTCAAGGGTTTCCACAGTTTCTTCCTTCTTGGTCTTGTGAGCTCGCTGAGTCTCCATTACAATATTCATTCGATTATCGGTCATTCTGGCAAGCAGCCTATTGGCCTCATCCTCGATCTCCGGGAGTGCCGTATCGATTATGAGTGTCTGGATTCCCTTCTTGCCAAAGGCAACGGTCAGCTCTTCGTATATTCTCTCCTCCTTGGAGGCATTTTCTAGCTTGACCAGCTTCTCCCCCCTATTCTGCTCCACCAAGGCCAGGTGATCGATCTTCTCCTTAACCGCCCCCAGCGTCTGGCGTCCGTTTGACTGCCGCCTCATTAGCTCATTAATGTTCTGCTGCGCGGTTCTTAGTTTATCTTCCAGATCAGGAAGATTGGTAAGCTCGGCGTTAAGAGAATCCCGACTGCGGATATCGACATCGAGAGTGGAGCACCAGCTCCCAAGGTCCTTCTCGGCCCTCTTCACGGCTGCCCGCTCTTTCGGCAGAGAGAGTTCCGCCTCACTGCGATCCTTCTCCAGCACCTCCGCTCGACGCTCCCATTGAGACCGCTCCTCCTGTATCGTCCTCTCCAGTTCATTTATCGCCCGCTTTAAGGCATTTAGACCTGCTTCCAAGCGCCTTGCTTCATCCTCATTGACACGAAATAATTCTTTCTTCTTCCGCCCTTCGTCCTCGTATTTTGCCATGATGCTCCCTCTCCCCTCAGCTCCGAGCTCCGTGCCACATAATGGGCAAGTTGCCTCCTCCTGGGAAAGCATGTCAAGCTTCCCCTTCAGATCCTTCATCTCGTCCTTCAAATGTGCATTGGTTGATGTAAGATGGTGGATTCGACTTGAGGCCCGCTGAGCCTCATCCCTCTTTTCGCCCAGTTCCTCTTCCCGCTTAACCATCTCACCGAGATGAGTATGAACTTTATCCATCTCATCATCATAGCTAGCGAGCACCTTTTCATATTCTCCCACGCGCTGCCCGTGATCTTTAACCTGATTGTTAAAGGAGGTTATCGCCTCCCCAGTTTGTTTAATACGCTTTTCTATCTCCTCGCGTTGCTCTTTCTTTAAATCCAGCTCGTTCCTTTGCTTCTTTAAAGCGTTGGCCTTGTCCTCCCACCCCTTCTGTTCCTGCTCTACATCAGCGATAGCTTCTATCACCTCGCGTAGCTGAGTTTTATACTCCACTTTATGTGCCAGCTCTTCATCTATATTCCTTATTGAATTCTCTAGATCCTCTTTATTCCGATGCCTCTGTTTAGCATGAAGCTTTGCCCGCTCTTCCAGCTTATCGTAAAGGGATAAACCAAGGATATCGGCAAGGATCTCCTTGCGTTTATAAGGCTCCTTCTTGGTAAACTCGTCAGCGCGACCCTGGAGCAAGAATGCGCTATTGATAAATGTGTCATAATCCATGTGCAGCATTTTCTCGATTTCTCGCTGCGTCTCACGAACGCTATTTCCGCTGATCGATCTGAAGCCTTGATCCGTAGCTTGCTGAAGTTCGAGTAAGGTCTTACCTGCACCACGTACCTTAGGTTTTGACCGCTTACGGAGCACCCTATAACGCTCCTGGTCTCTTTGCAGGATAGCGAATTCGAACTCCACCTCCATCTCTGTCCTTCCAAGATGTATCAGCTCATCATCAGTTTTCGCCCGCGACTTCCCCCAGATTGCCCATGTCATCGCGTCGAGTAGCGCCGACTTCCCATTGCCATTGTCCCCGCAAAGACAAGCCACATGAAGCCCTTCGAAGGAGAGTTTCGCCTCCCGATAGCACATGAAGTTTCTCAGTACAAGCCTAATGGGGATCATTGCTCATCTCCTCTAAGATCGGCTTCACAAAAATAGCATTTTATTGAGACCGCTGAAAAAGAGGTGCAGGATACTTCCCGCCGGGGGTCTGGGGGGTTGACCGAGAGTATTTCATCAGTCTCCATTATATAATGATATCCACCTACTTGTGACATCTCGACCCTCGTCCCAGGCGGAGAAGCGCCAAGCTCAGTGCATTTCGTAGTTATTGTAACATAACCCATCCAAGGGCTTATTGCTTGATTATTACCATTATTTTGAATTAGAATGGTGCTTGTCTGAGGTGGCTTATGTTCGAGGTTTTATCGGAGAGGCTCGGTAGCGTTTTTAAGCGGCTTGGGGGCAGGGGCCAGCTTAAAGAGAGTGACATCGATGAAGCGCTGCGGGAGGTTAGACTGGCGCTCCTGGAGGCTGATGTTAGCTTTAAGGTGGTTAAAGACTTTATCGTCAGATTAAGAGAGCACGTCCTGGGAAGCCAGGTTCTGGAAAGCCTTACTCCAGCGCAGCAGGTGATCAAGATAGTCAATGAAGAGCTTACCTCCATTTTGGGGGGAGCTCCCAGCCACCTGGTACAGGCCAGTCGTCCCCCAACAATAGCAATGCTCGTCGGACTTCAAGGCTCCGGGAAAACGACTACAGCTGCAAAGCTGGCGCTTCACCTGAAGAGTTCAGGACAGCGCCCGCTGCTAGTTGCCGCTGATCTTCGCCGGCCTGCTGCCATCGAACAGCTCGTTACGCTTGGAAATAAGCTCGAGGTCCCGGTATACCGTGAGGATACAAAACCTGTCTCCGTTTGTGCCCATGCCCTTAAGCATGCCAGGGAAATTGCCGCTTCCTGGGTCATTGCCGATACCGGTGGGCGTCTTCATATCGACGATTCCATGATGAAGGAGGCGGCAGAGATCAAGAGGGAGCTCAAGCCAGATGAGGTGTTACTGGTTGTAGATGCGATGACTGGCCAGGATGCAGTACGCGCCGCTGAGGAGTTCCATACCACATTGGGGCTCACCGGACTCATCCTTACCAAGATGGACGGCGATGCCCGTGGTGGGGCTGCCCTCTCAATTAAAGCGATTACCGGGGTGCCGGTTAAATTTATCGGTACCGGCGAGAAAATGGATGCCCTGGAAACCTTTTATCCCGACCGTTTAGCATCGCGCATATTGGGTATGGGTGATATGCTCACCCTGGTTGAAAGGGCTGAGAAAACCTTTGATGATGAACGGGCAAGGAAACTGGAGAAAAAGGTACGCCACGCTACCCTCGATCTGGAGGACTTTCTCGAGCAACTTCGTGAGATGCAAAAGATGGGATCTTTAAGTCAATTGGCAGAGATGATTCCTGGGTTCTCCTCTATTGCCCGCCGTAGTCCGGACGCGGTAGATGATGGTAGATTAAACAAGATAGAGGCGATCATACTCTCCATGACCCCTCTGGAGCGGCGCAATCCGGAGATTATAGATGGTAGCAGAAGGCGTCGCATTGCCCGGGGCAGCGGCACCACACCTCAGGATATCAATCAACTCCTAAACCAGTTCCGCCAGACCCGAAAGCTGATGAAGCAGATGGCGCGGGGGAGAGGTCTGGGATCGATGCTCCGCTGAAAGCCTATTTTTTACGAGTATAATACTTAGTTCGCCTTGCTCAATAGTGACCTCCTGTAATGCCACATCGAGCTCATCCCATCGCTCTTCCGTAGCACGCTCCAGGGCTGTCACCACGCTGTTGACCAGTGTCTTAGGGATCGGAAGCCTGCCGAGGTGAAGGCTCTCGATCTTTATATCAGGTCTTCCCTCTTTGACCCCTATAGTAGCCTCAATAGCCACCCAAACATCAATTCGCAAATCGACCCTGGATATAGCCTGAACCAACCCTTCACTAAAGTAGATCTGTGGGTGTTCCATGTCTACTGAGAGGTCTCCATCTCTGGCAAGCTGGTCCATCTTGGAGGTGACCTCTTCCTCAGTGAGCTCCAGCGTCAACTCCTCACCATCAACAGCTTCATCGATCTGTATCTCCAGCGTCTCTATCTTCTCATCCAGCCTGGCAGCTGCTTCATCAGTCGGCTTCACCCATGTTTTATCCCACTTCGGTGGTGGACCGGTAATTAAATATCCCAAAATGCCGGCTACAAGGAGCAGCATAGCGAAGACGGTGCCCAAGGTGACAAAAAATGTTCTTATGATGTTTTTATTCAATTTATTCCAGATAATCCTTAAGCTTCTTCGAGCGGCTGGGATGGCGCAGCTTTCTAAGTGCCTTGGCCTCAATCTGGCGAATGCGCTCTCTGGTGACACCAAACTCGCGGCCTACCTCCTCCAACGTTCGGCTCCGTCCATCCTCGAGCCCGAATCTAAGTTGCAGTACCCGTCGCTCCCGGGCATTCAGTGAAAAGAGCACGTCGTCAATCTGCTCCTTAAGAAGTTGGTGGGAGGCTGCATCGGGGGGTGGTAATGCACTGCTATCCTCTATAAAGTCACCAAGGTGACTATTCTCCTCTTCACCAATCGGGGTCTCAAGGGATACAGGCTCCTGGGATACCTTGATGATATCCCTCACCTTTTCCGGAGTGACTTCCATGCCATATCCTATCTCCTCACTGGTGGGTTCTCGTCCATGTTCCTGAACCAGCCGGCGACTAATACGTAGCAGTTTATTGATGGTCTCGACCATATGGACGGGGATTCGGATGGTGCGCGCCTGGTCCGCAATGGAACGGGTAATCGCCTGCCTGATCCACCACGTAGCATATGTGCTGAATTTATAGCCCTTTCGGTAATCGAACTTCTCTACAGCCCTGATCAATCCGATATTACCCTCCTGAATCAGGTCGAGAAGTGACATTCCTCTGCCGATGTACTTTTTTGCCACACTGACTACGAGACGAAGGTTAGCTTCGGTAAGGTGATTTTCTGCTTTAGTCGCTTCACCGGCGATCATTTCCATGTGCGCTATATATTCCTTCTCTTTATACCATAGGGATATATGGAAATCAGGCTTATCTAAAAGAGCGTTTATCTCTTTTATTGTTTTACCCTCTATGGCCTCCAATATGCCCGGAGTCAAGAGACTGCTATCTAGTGCCAATATTATCAACGCCTGGGATACAGTCGCTTGTTCTTCGCCTGATCTCTCAGCAATAGTTTCTATTAATTTTGGGTCAATTACATTGTCAATGGCATCGCGAAATTTTGGGTCTGATATCCTCTCTACGAGACTCGTTGCGGGACGCAAATCAAGCCCCTCCTCCAGTAAGGTGATAATGTCAGCTGACTCACACAACCGCTCCAACATAGCGATCATGACATCAGTTGCCGATGGCGGAGTACCAGATCTGGAGAGTAAATCATTCCTGATCTTTTTTAGGTGTCTATCACGCTCCATCTTGCTTGCCAGAACCCTCTCCTCGTGAAAGTTCAGGAGGGATACATTACCTATCTCCCTAAGATACATGCGAACCGGGTCGTCGATGACATCCGTCTCCTCAATTTCCAGCAAGGCGTCATCCGGCACTACCTCGGTTTCAATCTCAGGCGTTGGTTCCTCCTCTTCCACCGATTCGGCAACCTCGTGCTCAGGCCAGGCAGCGTGGGATTTTACCGCCTCGCTCAATATAGGGCTACCCGAGAAAGTACCAAAGAGATCTACCAGCGATTCCAGGGTATGCTCCCGGCTGATTTCGGAGACACCCTCAGAACGTTCCACGTCCCGCTTCCGTTTCGGCAGCTTATCCGACGCCTCTTGATCTCCAGAACTCATCATTGTGCCCCTTTCCGTTCTCTGCTCGCTTTTTCAAACAGGTCTTTTAACTGAGCCGTTGGTTCCAGAGCCTTTTGGAGTAGCTTTTCCACCTGCTCTTTTATCACGTTTTTATCGCCAGAAGACTCTGCCTCTAGAAGGAGTATTTCCTCCAATGCCTTGAGCCTCCTCAGATGTTGCTCCCCCATGCGGTGGGTGCAGTCGGCGAAGGCATCCTCCGTTTCCCGCTCACTTGATGGAGGTAGTACCTTGCTAATCAAGTTGTTGAGGTGCTCCTGTAGGTTGACATCAAGACCTTGGCGAATTCTCTCAAACTCCTCATCATCGGTAGCCTTTTTCCAGGCGAGGAAAATTTCACGATTTTCCGTTCCTTCAAAACAATCCGTGGTAAGCTCCTTACCGCGTTCATATAGCCCCGGGTTTTGCAGCAAGAGCGCTAGGCAGTATTCCTCAGGTGAGCGGCGTGTTGACTGCGTTGCGGGCAGCGACAACGTTTTACCTGCTCTCTCCCTTGTCGTAGGTTT
>JAVLBD010000071.1:0-6794 GCA_031581405.1 Dehalococcoidia bacterium | reverse complement strand
CTGCTCACCACTGCCCCTTCTGGAGCAGGTGATACAGCTCGAAGAGAGCGGCGATGTGGGAAAAGATATCAATTATTTAACAGAAGAGACCCCCGAGGCAATCGTGAATGATCTCTTTGAAAACGATGTCGTCAGGACCCTGATGCTCTACCTTGCCTGCCACTGGGGGCTGCAGTACGATGCCGGCGGTGTGGGCTACATGGTGCCCCTGCTCATCAACCGCGCCACCAATTACAGGCTCTGCCAGGGAGGATCCCACCGCCTGTCCAATGCCCTTACCAAGTTCATGCTGGAATATGGTGGTGAGATTCTCACCAATGCCGACATTAAGCGGATTATCATGGAGGGCGATACGGCCAAGGGTGTCGAGATGGAGGATGGCACCAGGTACATGGCCAGCAAGGCTATCATCAGCACCATCGATCCGCACCAGACATTCCTGAAGCTTGTCGGTAAGGACAACCTCGCAGAGGATTTCGTAGAGAAGGTCAATGCATGGGAGTGGGAGCACTGGAGCCTGTGCCACCTGCACCTGGCCATGGAGGAGCCTCCTCAGTTCGCCGCTGCGGCCAATAACCCGGATATCAACAATGCCTTCGTCTATGTTCTGGGCTACGAAAGCACCGAGCAGCTGAAAAAGCACTGGGACGAGATGGGTGAGGGGAAACTGTCAGACACCCCTGCATTTAACTGCTGCTTCCCGAGCGTCCACGATCCCTATCAGGCGCCACCAAACCGCTGCTCGGGTCTCATCTCCCAGATGGCCCCGTACAATCTCAACGGGGACAAGGAGAAGTGGCTGCGCATGAAGTTCAAGGAGGAGTGCGCCGAGAAACAGTTGTCTGTCCTTCAGAAATATGCCCCCAATATGACCAGGGACAAGGTGCTATGGTGGAACATGACTACCCCGGCTGACATCGAGAACAAATTCGTCAATATGGTCCAGGGATCCATTAAGCAGGGAGCCTACGACTCCCTCCAGATGGGCTACAACAGGCCTAATGAGGAATGTCCTAACCATAGAACACCGATAAAGAACCTCTATATCGGAGGGGCAAGCGGTTACCCCGGCGGCCTGGTCACTTTCGGAGCGGGGTACGGCACTGCCAACGTGGTGGCCGAGGACATCGGCGCGGAGAAATGGTGGCCGGTACCTGAGAGCGTGATCGCCGCTCGTGCTAAAGGAATGCCTCTATAATATAAAAAGACAAGGAGCGCTTACTATGGGTGTAGAGTTTTATGAGGAGTTGAAGGCAATGGTCGGGCAGGAGGGGTCACAGCTAGTGGCTGTTGATGAGGTGTGCAAGCCGATGATCAGGCACTGGTGCGAAGCGATGCAGGATGGCAATCCCTTGTATACCGACGAAGAGTATGCCAGGGATAGCAAGTATGGCAGTATTATCGCCCCACCCACGATGTTGCTGACATGGACTATGCCCCCACTATGGCCTCCGGGGGAGAAGCCACCGCATCCTTTTGAGCTGTTTTTGGCGAAGCTCGATGAAGCTGGCTACTACGGGATACTCATCACCAATGTGGCCCAGAAATATCATCGGCCGCTGTTTCCCGGGGACCATTTGACCTTCACGTATAAGGTTACTGATGTGTCACCAGAGAAAAAGACGGGACTGGGAAATGGTTACTTCGTGACCACGACTTTCATCTTCACTAATCAAAAAGGGGAGACGGTTGGCACCCAAAGCCTTACCGTCTTGAAGTATCGCATCGGATCCTAATGCGCTAGAAGTAATAGAGAGGTAGAGATGACTTGGAAATCCGTTTACTGGGAGGATGTTGAGGAAGGACAAGAGCTTCCCACAGTAACTATGGATATTACCTGTACCACGGTAATATCCGGCGCTATAGCTAGCAGGGACTTTACCCCCGTACATCACGACCGTGACTATGTCCAAAACTTGGGTCTGAAGGACATCTTTCTGAACAATGCGACCATCTGTGGATACGTGGGTAAATACATAACCGATTGGACAGGACCCGAGGGAGAGCTTAAAGAGATATCATTTCGTATTGCGACACCCTGCTTCCCCGGTGATACCATGACGAAGACCGGTAAGGTGATAAAAAAATACACCGAGGGAGATCAGCACCTCGTGGATGTAGAATATGAGTTTGCTGTTCCACAGGGGCGCAACTGCGGTGGAACGGGAACCGTTGCTCTGCCAACCCGAGGACGCTAACTGACCTGACAACCTGATGATCAGGGAAGATAGGCTGGATTGAGACTCAACTTATTACAGCGACAAGGAGATGCATATGGCTGAAAGAGTGGCGATCGTGGCAGTAGCCCAGACCAAATACCACCCCAACAGGGCTGATGTAAGTGAGGAGGAACTGGCGTATGAGGCAATAAAGCAAGTGCTGGAGGAGGCGGGACTCACCCTGTCCGACATGGACTCAGCCATAACTTGCTGCCAGGATGCCTACGATGGCAGGACGATAGCGAGCTTGAGTCTCCAGCGCGTTGTGGGAGCGCATTTCGGGCATGAATTGACCGTAGCTGAAGATGGAATCAATGCCGCCTACGTTGCCATGGCAGAGGTCCTCTCCGGCCACTTTGAGACCGTCCTGCTTGTGTCTCATATGAAGGAATCTCAGGCCGAAAAGAGCGTGATTGAAAATTGTGCCTTCGATGCCATTCTCATGAGGCAGCTGGGTTTGGACTATACCTCAGCCGCTGCCCTGCAGGCCAAGCGCTATACGGATAAGTACGGTATTACACCTGAGCAGTGTGCTAAAGCGGTGGTCAGGAACCGCCGCAATGCCAGGAATAATCCCTTTGCCCAGGAGCCCCTGGATATTACGGTGGACGATGTCATCCGATCGAGGATGCTGGCATCCCCCATCAGGCTCCTCGATACCAAACCGATATCGGATGGTTCCTGCGCCATGATTATGACTACAGAGGAAAAGGCTAAGAAGCTTACTAAGAAGCTGGTATGGATTGCGGGGGTGTCGAACTGCTACGAAACACACTACCTGGGAGACCGGGAACTGGCCGATTGTGATGCTCTGGTGAAGGCTGCCAAGAAGGCCTACAGCATGGCGGGCATCGATGATCCTTTGAGCCAGATAGATGTGGCTGAGATATCCACAGAGTATTCCTATCAGGAGCCCCTATGGCTGGAGGGGCTTGGTTTCTGCGGCCGCGGCGAGGGAGGCAAGCTGGTTGATTCCATATCGCTTGAGATGGGCGGCCAGCTTCCGGTGAACCCCTCGGGAGGGGTGCTTCCCGGCAACCCGAATGGTGTAGCGGGTATGGCACGCATCGCAGAGTCAGTATTGCAGCTCCGCGGCGAAGCGGGCACTCGGCAGGTGGATGGAGCCAAGGTAGCCCTTGCACATGGCTATACCGGGATCTGCGGGCAGCATCAAGCGGTGATGATTCTATCTAACATGTAGCGGGAGGTAGATATGGCTGGTAGAGTAGCAATAGTAGGAGTTGGACAGACCCATCACACTAGTAGACGGGACGATGTCAATCTGCCAGAGATGGTCGGTGAAGCAGTGAGGGCAGCCCTGGCCGATGCCCAGTTGAGTAAAAAGGATATTGAGGCTTTCATCTTCAGTAATATGGAGTCCTTTGAGGGACTCCTCCTGCCCGATCATGGGATGATTACTGAAGTCGGTGCAACAGGAAAGCCCGGCCTGAAAGTCACTGGTGGCGGCACGACCGGATCCGAGGCCGTTGGCGAGGCCTGCAATCTGGTCTCCGCGGGCCTATATGATATAACCATGGTGGTAAGCTGGCAAAAGCACGATTGCGGTGATGCTACTGCTGGCATTTCGGCCGCCGCCGTCCCAATAGCTGCTAAAGGGTTGGTAGTAGGCGCCGTCAGTGAGTTCGCCAAGCAAGCATTGAGCTACATAAATCAGTCCGGTGCCCGGGAGGAGCATGCTGCTATGGTCCGGCTTAAAGCAGACCGGTGCGCCTGCAGGAATCCCTATGCCCATCTGAGGCTTGGCCTGAAGGGCTTGGATGATTATCTCCAGTCTGGATACCTGGTGTGGCCTATCAGGATGCTGGATTTCTGCCCTCAATCCTGCGGTGCGTGTGTCGTTATACTGGCCTCGGAAGAGAGAGCGAAGAAGATCCACAAGAAGCCGGTGTGGGTGGTCGATTTCGAGGTAGCACACCAGGAACCGTTCAGCGCCGGTAGCTTTGGCGACCCCACCGGCACAGAAACATATTCTCAGGACGTGGCTGCCGCAAGGCTTTATAAGAGGAATGGCATAACTGACGTTAGAAAGCAGGTCGATATGGCAGAGATCTACGAGCCATCCACCTGGGAAGAAATGAGTCTCTACGAGCATTTCCACTTCTGTGAAAAAAACGAGGGCTGGAAGCTGATAGAGAAGGGGGTAACCGAGATAGAAGGGGAGTTCCCGGTAAACCCGTCAGGAGGCGTGATAGCTAGCAATCCCATCGGTGCTACGCCTGTTCTTCGCATTGCCGAAGCTGCTCTCCAGATACGTGGGGACGCCGGTGAGCATCAGGTTACCAGGGACGTTAAGACAGCTATTGCCACCTCTCTGGGTGGCCCCAACTGGACGGCGATGTTCTTGCTAAAGAGGTCCTTATAGGAGGCGATGAAATGTCAGAAGGATCCCCGACTAAAAAGGCGGAAGGGCCGGAGTATATCCGTATAGAGTTCGATTTGCCCCGGCATTACAACTGGTCTACGGGCAGGTACCTGGGTAAGGTTTACGCTGAGGCGAAGGAGAACAAGAAGATGGTGGCACCCCGCTGCCCCACTTGCAAGCATCTCTGGGCGCGCCCACCGGCGCCGGTCTGCCCCAAGTGCAAGGTGGATATGGGCTGGGACTGGGTGGAACTGCCCCTAACGGGCACGATATTCCAGTATACCTATCAGGTCTACCCCCTATGGGATCCACACGAGGGAGAGAGGTGGTCTAACCCCCACCCTCCTGCCATCATCCTTCTGGATAATGGTATTTATTTCAGACACCTTCTCGAGGAGACAGACACGAAGAAGCTGAAAGAGGGGATGCGGGTGCAGGCTGTATGGGAAGAGGATTACGAGAAGCGCGGCAAAGGCTTCCAGGACATCCTATACTTCAGGACGATCGAGGAGTAGGAGGTTAACACATGGCACAAGTAACCGAGAAGCTGGAGGGGATGGACGTCTGGGTTTACCATGGTCAGATATATATCCCGAATACGTATTCCGCCGGAGCTGTGGGGAGCCGGTTCCTCATTGAACTGAGAGACAATAAGAAAATCATGGGTACAAGATGCCCCACCTGTAACCTAGTTTATGTCCCTGCCAGGTCTGTATGCAAGGATTGCTTTGGCGAGCTCAGTGAGTGGGTTGAGGTGAGCCAAAAGGGAACCCTGCTCACCTATACCGTTGCCTACCAATCGAATCCTATCCAGCCAGTGTCCACCCCCATCGTATACGGGATAGTTCAACTCGATGGGGCTGACACCGGCTTTGTCCATATGCTGGGGGAGGTCGATCCCGAGAAACTTAAGGTCGGGACGAAGGTTAAGGCAGTATTTAAATCCAAGAAAGAACGCCAGGGTAGTATTCTCGATATTAAATACTTCAAACCGCTAGGGTGAAGTGAACAAGAAATGGTGGTTAGAGACCATCATTGAGTGCCAGGGAGATTTTATAGCGTAAAAACCCTTTAAGAATGAACTGTCGCTACATCAGTTCGATATCGTGGCAATCTGGGTCGATGATGAGCGTTGGTTCCGTTAGACGCTGCACCTCCTCAGATGTCCACCCCGGAGCCACTTCTTTGAGAACAAGCCCGCGATCTGTGACCTCTATAACGGCTACGTCGGTTACAATGAGGTTAACGCAGTTGAGCGCTGTTATGGGATAAGTCAATTGTTTCAAGATCCTGGGTTGCCCATCTTTGGTTGTATGGTTCATAGATATGATAAGCTTCTTCGCTCCTGAGGCCAGGTCCATAGCGCCGCCAATGACACCTATCTCCCTTGCGGGCACCATATAATTAGCCAGGTCTCCCTTTTCGGAGACCTGAAAGGCGCCCATGACGCTTATGTCAACATGCCCTCCGCGTATCATTACGAAGGCCTCGGCATGGTCGAAGCAGCTCATACCCGGTTGCTCATGCACCGTCTGACCGCCAGCATTGACCAATTCGAAGTCCCCCTCACCGGGGGCAGTCATTTCCCCGAAGCCGAGTACACCAATCTCGGCATGAAACAGCACCTCTCTGCCTGCGGGGACGAAGTTACACGCCAGGCCTGGTAGACCGATCCCCAAATTGACCACATCGCCATCTTGAAACTCTTTAGCTACCCGAAGAGCTATAGTCTGCCTGTCCAGTGTTGCCTTTTCCTGCATGCTATCCTTCCCCCTTCACACTAATTGCCCTTCCTATTCATATACTTTTGGTAGGATTCCTTGACCTCGGCACTGTACTCAATCTCCTCAACCTCGATCACCTGTGGGCGCACCACCACCCTATCCACATAAATACCCGGTGTGTGAATTGCATCGGCATCAAGCTCGCCCAGCTCTACGATCTCCTCTACCTCTGCTATGGTAACTGTGGCCGCCCCGGCCATGACGGCATTGAAGGTCCTTGATGTTCTCCTGTAAACCAGGTTGCCCCATCGGTCGCCTTTGTGGGCTTTTATCAGAGCGAAATCAGCCCTGAGCGGGAGCTCTAAAATATACTTCTTGCCATCAATTATCTTCGTTTCCTTTCCCTCCTCCACCACCGTTCCTACTCCCACTGATACGTACATGCCACCGATCCCTGCCTTGGCCATC
>JAVLBD010000070.1:0-7248 GCA_031581405.1 Dehalococcoidia bacterium | reverse complement strand
AGGCTGATGAGAAGTTCTTCGAGCAGGTGCCGATGGCCGACGCAAAAGGCAAGCTTGTTACATACAGCATGGACGTCAGATCGCGTGCTATCGATCCCCCGAATGTACTGGCTGTAGTCACCTTTGACGGCGGAGGCCGGTTCTTCAGCCAGATGACGGATCGCGACCCGGATAACATTAAAGTTGGCATGGAGATGGAAGTGACCTTCCGCAGAATCCACGACGCTCTGGGCATACACAACTACTTCTGGAAGTGCCGGCCGGTGAGAGAGGTATAGAGTTATATCATACACCGCCGCAGCAGAGGATGCAGAGCCGACCTCTCATAACCGGAAGGCATCGCGTGAAGTTCGAATAGAAGGAGAGTGCTAATGAGAGAGAGCATAAAGGATAAGGTTTCAATCATAGGTACGGGCTGTACCAAGTTCGCCGAGCGCTGGGATGCCGACGTTGAGGACCTTATTAAAGAGGCCGTGGACGAGGCGCTTGAAGATGCCGGCGTAGAAATTAAAGATATCCAGGCCGGCTGGGTCGGTACCGGGCGCGGCTCGCAGCAGGTTCCCATGGGACCGCCTGGCGCACACATCGCAAGCGCGGCGCTGCAGACACAGTATATCCCATTCACCCGCGTAGATAACCTGTGCTGCGGCGGGCAGGAGGCAGTGAGGGGTGCCGCGCTGGGCATAGCCTCCAGGTGCTACGACCTGGTGCTTGCTATCGGTGTAGAGAAGCTGAAAGATACCGGATACGGCGGCCTAGGTGAAGCGTATCCCGGCAAGTGGGAGCCGATCTACGGTGCCCTTGGCACACCTCCGGGAAGGTATGCCCTGGCGGCCACCGCATACTTCTCTAAGTACGGCTTTTCCCAGGAAGAGGGAAAGCGGATGCTTGCGGAGATCTCGGTTAAAAGCCACTACTATGGTGCGCGAAACCCCAAGGCCCATTTGAAGAGAGAGATAACCGTAGAGGAAGCCGTAAATGCGCCGATGATCTGCTGGCCTCTCGGCCTGTACGACTGCTGCGGCGTGACCGACGGCGCGTCGGCGGCGGTGCTGGTTCCATCTTCAGAGGCCAAGGCCTATCGAGATGATTACGTAAACATCAAGGCATTCTCCATAGCCACCGGCCCGGGCTTTCTCAAAGAGGATGAGCGCTATGACTTCACCTACTGGAAAGAGACCCAGGAAGGAGCCAAGGCGGCCTACGAGGAGGCCGGTATAAAGGACCCGCGCAAGGAATTGAGCCTGGTGGAGCTTCATGACGCTTTCTCCATCGCCGAGCTTATTGCCACCGAATCCATGTTCCTTTGCGAGCCGGGCAAGTACCGCGAGGAGTTCACCGAGAAGCGTGCCTACTACCATGACGGCGAGATGCCGGTGAACGTCAGCGGCGGTCTCAAGTCTTTCGGACACCCCATCGGCGCCAGCGGCGCGCGCGAGATCGAAGAGTGCGTTAGACAACTACAGGGAAAAGTAAAAGAGCCCTCACGACAGATAGCCAATTTCGAGTTAGGTTTAGCTCATAATCAGGGCGGACACCCTGGGCGTTTCGTTCCCGGAATCGCCATACTAGGTAGACCATAGATTATCCAGTATAATTATTAGGAGGTTAACGATGAAAAAGGTTAGAGTTGGGGCCGGCTCATCGGGGTGGCCAGACTTTAAGGATGGCGCTCTCGACGTAGCGCAGAACGGGGATATCGATTATATTTCCTTTGACCACCTGGCGGAGCTTACTATGGCTATCCTGCAGAACCAGTATGCAAAGGATCAAACAAGGGGCTATATCCCCGAGGTTATCCCCCTAATGAAAAGCCTGCTGCCTATTTGGAAAGAGAAGGATAAGCACTTCAAGATGTGCAGCAACGGCGGTGGTGCCAACCCTCCTGAGTGTGCCAATCAGGTTCTTAAGCTTGCGCAGGATTTAAATCTGGGCGGCATAAAGATCGGGGTAATCACCGGCGATACAATTCCCCTGAGCCGACTAGATGATCTGCGGAAGCAGGGATGGAATTTTATAAACGCCGATACCGGTGTGGATGACCTGGAAAAGGTACGAGATAGATTACTGGCCGCCTATGTATATACGGGTGCCGATGAGATTATCGATGCCTATAGCCAGGGCGCTGACCTGGTAATCGGCGGACGGCTGTCAGACAATTCACTGTACATCGGTAATTTCATGTACCCCCTCGGCTGGCAATTTACCGATGAGTACTGGGACCGGATAGGTGCCGGGGTCTGCGTCGGCCACCTTCTCGAATGCAGCAGCTGGAGCGCCGGTACATGCTCCAACCTTTGGGAGGAGATTGACTATCCCAAAGGCAATCCCGGCTTCCCCATCGCCGAGATGTATGAAAACGGCGATTGTATTGTAAGCAAGACAGAGACTTCGGGCGGCGCCATCAGGGTGCAAACGCTGAAGGAACACCTTGTATATGAGGTACACGATCCGGAGAACTATATCATGCCCGATGGTATCTGCGATCTCACCCAGATAAAGCTTGAGCAGATTGATAAAGATGCGGTGAAGGTGACAAAGTTTGCTGATAAGTCACGCGGGAAACCACGGCCGGAAAACCTCAAGCTCTGCCTGGCCTATAACGATGGCTTCATCTCCGAGGAGATCACGATAGTCTGCGGCCCCAAGGTCTTTAAACAGGCAGAAAAGGCGCATGAATTCGTCCTGAGAAGGCTTGATCACCTCGGTCTAAAACCCAGGGAGATGCTGTGGTCGATTATTGGCTGGGATTCTCTCTGCGGTCCTACTGTCGGTGCGCCCCCACCTGATTACGATCCTCCCGAGATAGGGATCAGGGTGGCCTTTAAATGCGACACCAAGGAGGAAGCACGGGCGTGCCGCACCGAGTGCGGTCATCTGTGCTGGGGCTCGCTCGGCGTGGGCGCTGGTTTCACAAATCCACCTGCTATCAGGCCCGTATTCGCTTTGTATCCCACATTGATACCCAGAGAGGCCGTTCCTCTGAAACTGGAGATAAAGGAGGTTAAGTGATGGCAAAGAAAAAGGTCAAATTGATGGATATCTGCTATTACCGCTCCGGCGACAAGGGCAACATCTCCAATATAGGTCTGATGGCCAGGAGTGACAAAGTCTACGAGATTATTAAAAAGGAAGTCACCCCTGAACGAATCAAGGCACACTTCAAGGACTGGGTCAAGGGAGACGTAATCATCTACCCGATGGACAATCTTCAATCGCTGGAGATCATGATGTACCAGGCACTGGGGGGCGGAGCTACCAAGACACTTCGCATCGACCAGACCGGTAAGGCCATGGGCAATGGCCTGTCCAAGATGGAGATAGAGGTAGACGAAGACGTCCTCACTACTGTCACATAACACTTTAGAGAGGGGAGTTATATGCCTCTTGAAGGACCGGATGTCCTTCTCTATGAAAAGAAGGATCATATAGTAACCATAACTATCAACCGTCCTGAGCGGATGAACGCCCTCACCCTTGACCTGTACGATCGCTTGGACGAAGCATGGGAACGGTTCAACGAGGACGATGATGCCTTCGTCGCCATCTGGACCGCAGCCGGCGACCGCTCTTTCTGCGTCGGGATGGATCTCAAGGACCAGGCAGAGCGCGTTGCCAAGGATCCCGCCTTTGACGTCGTTAGGCTTAAGCCCGGGGTGCTGACCGGCACCGTGGGCACCCCATTCGGTCACAATGTTACCAAGCCGATTGTCGGTGCTATCAACGGGGTAGCCACTGCCGCCGGCTTCCAGTTCACCATGATGTGCGACCTGAGGGTTGCCGCCGACCATGCCCGTTTTGGCGTTGGCGAGGTAAAAGTGGGAAGGGGAACACCATGGGCCGTACCAGTGCTGTGGCAGATGCCGCTGCCAACGGCCTTTGAGGTACTCCTTATGGGAGACCTGATGCCAGCACAGCGGCTCTATGACGTCGGCTGGATCAATAGGGTCGTTCCCCTGGAGCAGCTTATGCCAACGGCGATACAATTGGCCACTGTCCTCGCCGAAAATGCCCCGCTCTCTGTGAGGGCGGCAAAAGAGGCCATGTACAAAGCCATGGATGTTGGCCGGCAAGCGGGACTGGATGCCGCCAAGCTTATCTATGAGAAGGTCTACACCAGCGAGGATGCTATAGAAGGCCCGAGAGCCTTTGCCGAGAAAAGAAAACCCGTCTGGAAGGGGAAATAGGTATACACTCTTTCTTTTTCCATTTATAAATACCTATTTTAACCAAATAATCTATTTCTAGACAAACTGTACTAATAAGGAGGATACGTGGATTTTAGCTTCACCCAAGAACAGGAAATGTGGCGGAATATGCTGCAGGACTTTACCGAGAAGGAATCCGGTCGAGAATATACACGTATGTGTGACCAGGAAAAGCACTTTCCGCAGGAATTGTGGGACGCCGGTGTAAAGCAGGGTTTCCTCGGCCTACTGATACCCGAGGAGTACGGTGGCATGGGCAGCGACGCTATTATGTATGCCATATTTATGGAGTGCCTTGCCAAATATAGCTACGAGATGGCCTCCGTATTCAGTGTACCTATGTTCTGCGCGATGAATATCGTAGAACATGGCACTCAAGAGCAGAAAGAACGCTATTTGCCACCATTTATTAAAGGAGAGCAGCGGTTCTCTATAGCTATAACGGAGCCTGAGGCCGGCTCCGATGCTTCCTCCATAGCCTGTATGGCAGAGGATAAAGGAGATCACTGGCTGCTTAATGGACAGAAACAGTTCTCCACGGCAGCTCATCTTCCGGGCAACATAATCATGATGGCTGTGAGAACAGATAAGGATGCAAAGCACGCCCGCGACGGTATTAGTGTACTGCTTGTCCCCAATGATGCACCGGGTATTGAGTGTAAAAGGTTGCCCCTAATCGTTAGACGTGCCATAGGTACATGCTCCGTCTTCTGCGGCGATGCCAAGATCCCCAAGGAAAACCTTGTCGGCGAGCTTAACGGTGGTTGGAAGGTCCTTATCGGACACCTTGAATTGGAAAGGCTGGCTGGTGCCGCACCTAATGTTGGAGAGGCACAAAGCTGCCTGGATGATGCAGTTGAATATGCGAAAACGCGTGTTCAATTCGGCAGGCCTATCGGCAAGAACCAGGGAATCTCGCACATGCTGGCCGACCTGCAGGCACAGCTGGACGCCGTGCGCCTTCTCGTCTATCGATCGGCGTGGATGATTACACAGAAAATTCCCTGCCGCAAAGAGGTGTCCATGGCAAAACTCCTGGCCGGTGAGGTTTTCTATGCTATCACCACCGCCTCGATGCAAACGTTCGGCGGCTACTCTTTCCTTCCCGAGTCCGACGTTGAACGCCATTGGCGGATGTCAAAACTGTTTACCATTGGTGGAGGGACCTCCCAGATCCAACGAATGATTATAGCCCGCGACATGGGATTATAGAATCCATACAGCAATCACTGCAAGGCATGCCTTATACCCTAGGGCATGCCTTTTTTCGTCCGAATATACTACTGGCGGATCTACCGACAAGCAGACCCACAGCTGCTACCATGAAGGCTAGGCCGGCAGTGATAGTGAAAGCGATGGTCGGCCCTCCATAGACGTATAATAAACCGACGATCGGTGGCCCCACCGTCTGCCCCAACCGTATCATAGAGGAATTAATAGACATGAAAGCAGCACGATACTCTGTGGGAGCTAGGCCGGCCGCCATACTGAGTATACTGGGCAGATTTATACCTTGTGCGATTCCCAAGAGGAGCACGGGTATGAGAAGTAACCATAATTTGGGCATAAGTGGAATCAATATCAGTGATAGGCCAAATATGGCAAAGGAAGCCTTGATGAGCATCGCCTCCGAGAACCTCCTTGTAATCCTTCTCAGTTGAGATGCCACAACTGCAGTAGCAAGCGCGCTTACGGACATGAAAACACCGATAGTAAATCCCGATGCGCTAAATGCATCATCCATGTAAATTGCGAAATATGTGAGGTAGGCCCCGAATACGATAATGAATGTTAGCACCCCGGCAGCGAATAGCGCCGCTACTTTCCTATTCTTGAGGTATCCCCAAGCACCTACCAGATAGCTTTTAAAATCCTCACGGCTATCGAGCTCGGGGTTGTTTAGCTTTGTGAGTACGATGATACCAACAGGTATGGCAATGAGCGATAGGTAGAAGGGATAGTACCATGCAAGAGCCGCCAGGGCACCACCAATTAGGGGATAACCAGCAGATCCAATACTAAGGGCACTGGCATTAAGTCCCATGGCTTCAACCCGGCGCCTACCCGAGTAAAGGTCACCTATAAGAGTGACATTTATAGAGCCCATTGCAGCAGCACCTATTCCCTGAAAAACACGGCAAATTAATAGTATATTGAAATCCCGAGTAAACGCACATGCTGTACCGGCAATAGCGAAAAGGAAGATAGCTGGGACCAGAATCCGTTTCCGACCAAACCTGTCAGCCAATACCCCTGTAAAAGGGGCAAGTAACATTCCCGGCAGACTGAAGGCCGTAATAAGCCACGCGACATCAAGTTTTGATATCCCCAGATCGCGTACAATCGCGGGTAATGCGGGTGCTATGCTAGCGACACCCAAAACCACCATCAATGTGATGCTAAAAATGATGTGCAGGTTACGGTCGCGGAGGAGGGATCGTTCAGCTGTCTCTGGAGAGTGCACCACCATATTCTAAATAATCCCAGCTTCGCTGTCTATGTAAGTATCAATGCCGCAAGTAGCCGGACAATCATATCAATGCCTCAGCATCCATACTGAACATTATCGAGACTGCCGAAATAGCAACAATGAACCCCCTAATCCCCCAGACCCCCAGCATTAAATATCCTGCACCTCTTTTTCATCGATCTCTTTATCATTTTACAGGTTTAAAGAGTGGCAGAAATCTTTTTGTGGAGTGATATCAAACCATTTATAACCTCGTCGGCGAAGACATCTATCCCATCGATTACATGCAATGTGTTGTATTGTCCCCTGCAACGTGGTGCACCTTCTCCACCTACCATGAAGCCAAACTGAATGCCGCCTGGCGCTTCACCAGTGATGACTCTTAACAACGTGGTATAAACATGTTAGTATGTTATGTGTGACTAGCTGCTGCTCTATATATCATATGCCAGCAAGCATTTTATTAGAGAATGCTGAAATAGTCTTAATAAACCCCCTATATCCCCCAGTATTGGGGGATATTAAAGCTGGGGGACACCCCCAGACCTCCGGCAGGAAGTATCCTGCACC
>JAVLBD010000006.1:0-23965 GCA_031581405.1 Dehalococcoidia bacterium | reverse complement strand
ATTTCTCCGCTCTCTAACCTTACTAGCCTAACCCACCTCGCCCTCTGGGAGAACCAGATAAACGACATCTCCCCCCTCTCCAATCTTGCCACTCTAACTTACCTCACTCTTAACTATAATGAGATAAGCGATATCAGTCCGCTCGCCAACCTCGTAAATCTGCAACTGATCGCGCTTTCTGGCAATCAGATAAGCGACATCTCCACGCTACTGGATCTCAGTAGCCTCAGTTCGGAAAACGCTCTGGACTTGAGATACAACCCCTTAAGCGCCACTTCTGTGGATACCTATATACCTCTACTTGAGCAGAGAGGCTTAAACGTTATATGGGACCCTCCACCAGCGCCTACAACACCAACGCCGACCCTTACACCCAGTGAGGAATGACCTTCCCGTATGAGTGGTAAACGGCCGCACCTTGGACTTCTGGCAGTTGGAGGACAATATACTATCTCAAGACGAGGTAAATGTATACTTCTATCTCCAGAAACGCTCCGATACCTCGCGCAAACGGAGATATGAAGCGCCAAGATTGGTAACCTTGATACGAGGCCAGGCGACCTTTCAGGCAGGAAGCATCTCCTCTTCAGTTGCGGCAATTAAGTTCAGGGTGCTATAATCCCATTTAGTCTGTTTCATATGGCTTTGGAGATGGAACGAGGGTTATTCATTACCGTTATCGGCGCCAGCGATTGCTCCGCCGAGGAGACTAGGCTCGCCGAGGAGGTGGGACGCGAACTAGCAAGGCGCGGTGTCACTCTAATCTGCGGCGGCCTGGAGGGGGTGATGGAGGCAGCATGTCGTGGAGCCACCTCGCAAGGTGGAGTCACTATCGGCATTCTGCCCGGTAACAGCCGTAAGGATGCCAATGCTTACGTTCAAATCCCTATCGTTACCGGCATGGGCTATGCCAGAAACGCCATCGTCGCCAAGTCGGGTCAGGCGGTTATAGCCATCGGCGGCAGCTACGGGACACTTTCCGAGATCGCCTATGCGCTGCAAAGTGGCACCCCTGTTATCGGCCTGGGTACCTGGTCGCTCACCAGGGGAGGGGTGACGGAAAGCTCAATAATCGTGGCGCTAAACCCAGTGGATGCTGTGGAAAAGGCCCTCGGTTTAATCGGAAGAGGCTAATCGATGAATTGGAATGTCAGGTATAATGAGAGCCTGGACTGCAACCTAATTTGGCTAAGGGTAATAAGGGCGAAAATGGTGAAAGGAGGTGGAAAGGATGGCAGTTATTGAAGAATTAAGTGCCAGGGAGATCCTCGATTCTCGTGGCAATCCCACGGTGAAGGTTGATGTAATGCTCTCCGATGGCACGTTGGGGCACGCCGCGGTACCCTCCGGGGCCTCTACCGGAACCCACGAGGCGCTGGAGCTCCGCGATGGAGATAAGAGCCGGTTCGGTGGGATGGGCGTGCTCCGGGCGGTTAAGAATGTTGAGGAGGATATCGAATCTGCCCTCATCGGGATGTCTTGCCAGGAACAGGCAGCAATCGATGAAAGGATGATTGAGCTCGATGGCACCCCGAACAAATCGCGGCTCGGGGCTAATGCTATGATAGGTGTTTCCCTCGCTGTCGCTCACGCCGCAGCCAATTTTCTCGGGCTCCCTTTTTATCGCTATATCGGCGGCGAGGAGGCGTGCACCGTGCCTGTGCCTATGATGAATATCATAAACGGTGGAAAGCACGCTGCAGACGCGACCGATTTCCAGGAGTTCATGATCGCTCCACTGGGAGCACAGAGCTTTGCCCTTGCCCTCCGCATGTGCGCTGAGATTTATCAAACCCTTAAGGGAGTGCTCCGGAGCAAAGGACTGAGTACCAATGTCGGCGATGAAGGCGGGTTCGCCCCCAGCTTACGCTCCAACAAAGAGGCGGTGGAGTTTATACTCACCGCTATAGAAAAAGCAGGCTATAAGGCGGGCGCCGATTGCTTCATTGCCCTCGACCCGGCAGCCAGCGAGTTCTATAGAGATGACAAATATATCCTCACCAGGGAGGGTGTCTCCCTCTCCAGTACCGAGATGGTGAATTATTATGTGAAATTAGTATCTGAATACCCCATTATCAGCATCGAGGATGGGATGGCGGAGGATGACTGGGACGGGTGGAAAATGCTCATGGATAAAGTGGGAGACAAAATTCAGATCATTGGTGATGACCTCTACGTCACCAATGTGAAACGCCTCTCCCGCGGTATCAGTGAGAAGGCATCCAATTCCATCCTGATCAAGGTCAATCAGGTTGGCACCCTTACCGAGACAATCAAATCTATCGAGATGGCGCAGCAGGCGAAGTGGACGGCGGTTGTGAGCCACCGTTCCGGCGAGACTGAGGATGTCACCATCGCCGATCTAGCCGTGGCCAAGAACACCGGCTTCATCAAGGCAGGCGCCCCCTGCCGCTCAGAGCGTGTCGCCAAATACAATCGCCTTATCAGCATCGAGGAGGAGCTTGGAGAGCGCGCCCGCTACCCTGGCATGGCAGCGCTATACAATTTGGGTACATGACCACAATCGGCATAACCACCACAGTCCCTACAGAAGTCCTGTTGGCGGCAGGCTATCAGCCTGTCGACCTGAATAATCTCTTCATCTCTGACCCGGACCCCGAGCGACTGGTGGATATCGCCGAGAGGGCGGGCTTCCCTATCAATTGTTGCACGTGGATAAAAGGTATCTACGGTATTGTTATGGATCAGGGTATCGATACGGTGCTCTGCGTCACCAGCGGCGATTGCTCTAATACCATTATGTTAATGGAGGTGCTAAAACTCAAGGGTTGCAACGTAATCCCCTTTGCCTACCCAGACCATCCCGATGTTTCGCAGATGCAGTACACCCTTGAATTCCTTGCGAAGACACTAAATACAACCTTGGATGCGGCTGAAGAAGCGAGAGTAAAACTCGAAAAAGCGAGGAGGCTGGCGCATGAGCTAGATGAGCTTACCTGGAAAGGGAACGTGGTCAGCGGCTGGGAGAACCACTTCTGGCTTGTCTCCAGTTCGGATTTTATAGGAGACATCGATGAATACGAGAGACAGCTGGATCAACTTATAACTGAATGTCGTGATCGAGAAGAACGGAGAGACCGACAGGAACGAAAAAAGGGGAATATTTTACGCCTCGCCTATATCGGCGTGCCCCCTATCTTTGCCAGGGACCTATTCGATTTTGTGGAGAGCCAGGGGGCCAGGGTAGTATTCAACGAAATCCAGCGCCAATTCGCCATGCCCAACCCGGGTAATTCGCAAAACTCTCTCGCCGAGCAGTATTCAAGCTACACATACCCCTATTCCCTATCCGATAGGCTTAACGACATCCTGCCCCAGTTGCCAGATCGCCGGGTAGATGGGGTAATCCATTACGTTCAAGCCTTCTGTCATCGCGGAATAGGCGATATCATATTTCGCCACCACATCGACCTACCTATCTTGACACTGGAGGGAAATAATGATTATCTGCTCACCCAGCACCTGAAGACCAGGGTCGAGGCCTTTACGGACATAGTGAGGCGCCGTGCACAAGCTTCACTCGCTAGCAGAAGGTAACAATATTTCCGTAAGTATGTAAAAGGAGTAAGAAATGGCAACAAAGATCGGCATCAACGGCTTTGGGAGAATCGGGCGTCAGGTCCTCAGAGCGGTAAATCAAAACTATACTGGAACGCTTGAGGTGGTCGCCGTCAATGACCTTTGCGATACTAAAACCAACGCCCATCTCCTCAGACATGACTCTAACTACGGCGCATATCCGGGGAAGGTGGAGGCCACAGAGGACGCCATCGTCGTAGACGGCAAGGCGGTAAAGGTACTTTCCGAGCGCGATCCAGGTAAGATCGCCTGGGCCGACTACGGGGTCGAGGTGGTAATAGAGTCCACCGGGCTCTTCACCGATGCAGCAAAGGCTGCTGCCCACCTGGAGGGCGGGGCCAAGAAGGTGATCATCTCAGCTCCAGCGAAGGGGGAGGACGTGACCATCGTCCTGGGGGTCAATGAAAGCCACTACGACCCGAAAAAGCATCGCGTTATATCCAATGCCTCCTGCACTACTAACTGCATTGCCCCCGTGGTCATGGTGCTCCACAAAGCCTTCGGCGTGGAAAAAGGGCTGATGTCCACCATCCACGCTTACACTAACGACCAGCGAATCCTGGATCAGTTCCATAAGGACCTGAGGCGAGCGCGGACGGCAGCGATGAATATCATTCCCACCACTACAGGCGCCGCTAAGGCAGTAACCGTGGTTATCCCCGAGCTGAAGGGAAGGATTCACGGCATGGCCTACCGCGTGCCCGTCCCCACCGTCTCCGTGGTGGACTTCGTCGCTACGCTGAGCAAAGAGGTACAGGCAAATGAAGTGAATGAGGCCTTCAGAAAAGCCGCCAACGGTCCCTTAAAGGGCATCCTCGAATTCTGCGAGGAGGAACTGGTGAGCATGGACTTCAAGGGAAACCCGGCAAGCTCTATTTTCGATGCCTCTGCGACGATAGTGATAGGGAGCGATATGGTAAAGGTGCTCGCCTGGTACGATAATGAATGGGCTTATAGCTGCCGCGTCGCCGACCTGGTAGCCTTTATTGCGAAGAAAGGTCTTTAATTTTTTCCTTGAATCAATAAAGGTTATACGGGAGTTTAAAATCACTAATGAGCATGAGCCAGTAATTCATACGGAACCAGGATTATGACGTTAAAATGACAAGTGTAGAGCAATGGAGGCTAATCGGCAAAGAGCTGGCAAGTCATATTCCCTTTACCGTTTTCGGAGCTGTAACAGCGATTGTCTTTATGTTGATTGTAATCTGGGGCGGCTTTCTCGACCCGGTTTCTCGCTCCTCCGAGACGATTTTTTACATCCTCCATCCCGCACATATCGTCTTGAGCGCTGTGGTAACCACCGCGATATATAAAACGCTCGGTAACGGCAAACTCTGGGCCGTGATCCTGATCGGTTTCACCGGCAGCATCGGCATCGCTACACTGAGCGATTCAATCATTCCCTATCTGGGAGCCTGGCTGGCTGTCTTACCAGGCAGGGAACTCCACATCGGTTTCATTGAAGAACCATGGATCACTATCCCCCCGGCATTTTTAGGCATCGCAATCGGTTTCTGGAGACCGATAACTAAATTCCCTCACGCCGGTCATGTTCTGATCAGCACCTGGGCCTCACTATTCTTTATTGTTATGGCATTGGGATCAACAGTAACGTGGCAGCAATATCTTACTATCTTTGTCTTCCTATTCCTTGCCGTTTGGATTCCCTGCTGCATGAGCGATATCGTTTATCCCCTGCTCTTCGTTAGAGGGGCAAAATTCCATCATCACCATTAAGTCGAATATGGCGAAACGCGCTGATTTAATATATAATCGAGACACAACCGTCTAGCTAGGAGGAATTTCCATGCGCGTTCTTCTCATGAGCACTCCTTATCCCCTTGAAGAAAACCCTATCCCCCCCCTCTCTCTAAGCTACCTGGCCGCAGTACTACAAAGTGAAGGTATTGAGGTACAGATCCTTGACCTTCTGGTGTCCCAGCACTCAGCCCGCAAAATCAGAGATAAGCTTGTGGAATATCAACCCCAAATGGTCGGCGCTACCTGCGTAACCCTGAATTCCACCACTGCCGCCAGAAACCTGAAGGTATGCAAGGATTTTGATCCCGGCATTGTTACCATGTTAGGTGGCCCACATGCCAGCTTCGCCATCAAGGAAACTCTCCTTCGATCCCGCTGGATCGATGTGATAATCATAGGGGAGGGAGAGCGGACAATAGTTGAGCTGGCAAGGACGCTAGAGAAAGACAAAGACATCCAGCAGGTGAAGGGGATTGCCTTCCGTGAAGATAACAGGGTGGTAAAAACTGAGCCCCGCCCCCTTATCGAGGATCTGAACGAGCTTCCCATCCCGGCACGCCACCTCTTGCCCCTCTCCAAATACCGTGCTATCGATGCGCCCTGCACTATAATCACCAGTAGGGGCTGTCCCTATAAGTGCATCTTCTGTTCGGGCCCTCGGCTCTTCGGGCGGCGCGTTCGTTTCCGCGACCCTATGCTGGTGGTAGATGAGATAGAGCAGATCCATAAAGTGTTCGGTTTTAACAAGCTAAATATCGTCGATGATACTTTCACCCTCAACCACCGCCATGCACACGCGGTGTGCGATGAAATCATGAGGCGCAACTTGAAGTTCGAGTGGAATGTCTTCGCCCGTGCCGACACAGTAACGACCGATATATTAAAGAAAATGAAACAGGCCGGCTGTTCCTGGCTACTCTATGGCGCTGAGTCAGCCTCTCCCGAGATTTTAAAGACTATTAAGAAGGGAACAACACCGGAGGATATCAGAAGAGGTACAAAGTTATCCACCGAGGCCGGGATCGGGGTCTTTAACTCCTTCATCTTCGGTCTGCCCGGCGAAAGCCCCGAGACCGCACGCCTGTCGCTGGATTTTGCAGCGGAGCTTAACCGGGACTACGATGCCAAATATGGTTTCCACCTGCTCTCCCCCCTGCCCGGAACGGAACTCTATGAGAGGCCGAAAGACTATGGCCTGCGTATCCTTTCCCGAAACTGGGCGAAGTATGACGCTAACGAACCGATTACCGAGACTCCCACTATGAGCCCGCAAATGGTCATGGAGCATATGGCCAATTACGACCGAATAATTACCTATGTCTGGCAGGAGATAGAGCGCAAGGCTGCCGAGGGCGACCCGACCTGTGCGGAAGAGATGAGGCAAAAAGCGAGCAAGGAGTTCATCTGGAGGGTCCTAAAGGGTGATGTCATTGAACGGCTGGGGCGGATGAAAGATGGAGCCGATCCAGAGGGACATCTTGCACAGAAAGTATCGCGCAAAATGGGCGTCCCCTTAGATATTGCCGAGCAGGAGATGCGGAGATTGGTCCAGATGGGGCTTCTCAAGCGCGAGTCGGTGAACGGAAGATCAATATGGCTGTGGAGCTAGAAGACAGTGAAGCGTTGCCATGCTCCTCGCCCAGCAGCTCTTTGAGGCCCCCTTTAATAGAACCCGGGCGCTAGCATAACCGTCCCATAAGAAAGTCCAGTTGCCTTTATGCGAAAGTTGTAGTATAATTACCGTCCAGGAGGCGAGGTATGACTCTGGCAGAATTGGCCGATCTATTTTTTATCATCTTTGCCGTAGTTTACATCGGTGCCGCTATCTTCTTCGTGGTCATATCTTTCCTTACTTTCCGCAGAATTCGAGACATCCTTGATTCAAGTCAGACCATTGCAACGAACATTCGTGTCATCACCTCCGCCATAGCTGATGACCTCGTTAAGCCTCTGGCCAGCATTGCTGGCGTCGTGCAAGGGATAGCTAAGGTCCTGGATTTCATCTCTGATAGGAGAAAAGATAGGAGGAAAGGTGACTGAAGAAAACAAGGGGCACGGCTTTCTCACCGGACTGATCATCGGAGGAGTCATCGGTACGGCACTCACTTTCTGGCTGATAGAGCGGACGGGCCAGCGGGGGCGACGGGGTATAGGAAGCGGTAGCAGGGCAGGTGATCTTGCCACCTCTATTAAGGATGAGGTTTCTACCAGGGTAAAGGACTTTTTGAAGCATACCCTTGAAGAGGGAAGTGATACCGCTCGTAAGACCCGCTCAAACCTTGAGGGAAGGTTGAAGAGGGAGAGCGAAGAATAGCTAACGGTTTAGGGACATTTTATAAAAAAGGGAAGCGTTGCTTCCCTTTTTTTCATTATGCCGTATATCTTGGGTAGGAGCCAAAGACTTTGAAGAGAGATGTCACCTCGCGTACCTGCCTAAGCACCTCGCTGACCAGAGGGTCATCGTGATGCCCCTCAATGTCAATGAGAAAGATATACCTCCCCAAACTCTCCTTGGAGGGACGGGATTCTATTTTTGCCAGGTTGATGTTTCGCTCTGCGAACTTCTGTAGCACCTCGCAGAGCACTCCCGGACGATCATCAGCAAAGGAAAAACACAGGGATGTCTTGTCAGAACCTGTTGGGGGGTGATCTGTCAAGGAGAGAACAACAAACCGGGTGACGTTGGAGGCCTTATCCTGAATGCCTCTAGCCAGGATCTCTGCGCTATAAATCTCGGCAGCTCTCCTCGTGCCGATGGCCGCAGCAGGATGGATTGAGGCCATCATCTCCTCCACGGCGGCAGCGTTGGAGAGGGCAGCCACCACATTCACTTTAGGAAAACAGCGTTCTATGACATTGCGGCATTGCCCCAGTGCCTGGGGATGGGCGTAGAGTACCTTCACCGCTCCCGCCTCGGTCCCCGGTTTGACCAGGAGGTAGTGCTCAATGGGCAGTACCAGTTCCTTTCTAATAAACACCCCAGACTCATGTATCAGTAGATCCAGGGTATCGGTTACCGAACCTTCGAGGCTGTTTTCAATGGCTACCACGCCCTCCTCAGCCATCCCCGAAGCAACAGCAACCGCCACCGCTGGGATGCTGGGAAAGGGGATTAGTTGGGCTGTTTTATCATGTAGAAGCGCCGCATCCTCAGTGAAAGTTCCCTGGGGCCCAAGATATGCAATCCTCTTTGCCATGCCTACTCAGTAAGAGCTGCCCGTAGCGCCGCTTCCGCCTCTGGCCTGGTTACGACAACTAACTGAGAATCTGCTTCCAAACGGGTATCGCTCGTTGGTACCCTTGCCCCCCATCTCCCTATTATGAGGCATACTACGCTGTCGAGAGGGAGAACGATATCTTTCATAGGTTTGCCGACCTTTGAGGACGTTGGGGGAATCTTCACCTCAACGATCTCCAAAGCTCCTCCTTTGAGGGTTAGCAGGTGCACCAGGGGATGAGTAGGCACCTCTTTCTCGATATGCTCCAGTATAAGATTTGTACTGCTTACTGTGACATCGATTCCCAGCTTCTTAAATAGCTCTTCATTTTTTGGGTTATTGATTCGCGCGATGGTACGTCGTACGTTGAACTTGTGTCTTGCCACCTGGCAAGCAACAAGATTATCTTCATCCTCATTGGTTGCCGCAATGAACATATCCGCCCGTTCCGTCCCCACCTCCGTCAGGGTTCGCGCCTCGCAGCCATCACCACGCACTACCACGCTCCCCAGTTGATCGCAGATAGCCCCGCACTTCGCCGGGTCCTTCTCCAAGACCAACACCTCATGCCCCTCGCTCAACAGTGCCTGGGAGAGGTAATAACCCACCTGCCCTCCACCGACAACGATGATATACATCAAAGCCCCCTTAGCCTACTACTTTGTCTCGCAGGAGTTTTGCCCCTACCATAGTGGGGCTTATAGTTTCCAGACCCAGGGTTTGATACATCTCCTCACGGAGGGGATCATATATACGACAAATCACCTTGGGTACATTATACACATGTTTCGCTATCTGAGCGGCCATCACGTTGCGATTGTCTCCCTGGGTTACGGCAATGAATGCATCAGCCTCCTCGATTCCCGCTTTCTTTAGGTAATCCCCATCGGTACCATCGCCCACTAATGGTGTGCCTTTGAAGGATGCGGGAAGACGGCGAAAGCTATATGTATCGCTGTCTAGCACGATAACCTTATGTCCATCTTCATCCAACATCCCCGCCAATTGAGCGCCTACTCTACCGCACCCCATGATCACTATATTCATCTTTCAGCCTCTTCCATTGGCCCCCTCCATAGCAATACCGGGCACGGGGCGTTCCGCAGCACATAGGGTGCAACATCCCCCATGCCGAACTCACCGAAGCGCTTCTTATATTCCACGCCCATGATGATCATATCCACACCACGCTCAACTGCCTCATCCACTATGGCAGGGCCGGTCTCCCGCGCTTGGAGGATCTCCGTCTCCACCTGACAATCCATCACATCGGCAATCTTCTCCGCATTGGCAAGCACGCTTTCCCCACTTTGGGTCTCCTCTTCTACTTCCGCGTCCAAAGGAAGTGCACGGCTTACCTCAATCACGTGGACTACGTAGACCTTTCCCTTACTTTTCCGGGAAAGGACACAGGCGGTCCTGACAATATCGTCATCCGCTTTCTTTCCGGTTACCGGCACCAGAAATTTAGTGTACATTACGCCCTCACCCCCGCAACGCTTGCTCCGAAATGCCTATTATAAACGGTGCTTTAAAATCATGCAATAGCGTCTCGATGATTGTCAACTTGCTTCCTTACGCCGCTTGATCTGGACATCAATAAGCCTGTCGGTAGTCTCCTTAAGAAGCTCAAGTTCCTCTACTGAAAGGTCATCCAACCGCTCCAGGTTATATTCTACTGTTGAGACGATCTGCTTCACTGTTCCCTCTTTGCGGCGGGCGAAGTACACCGTCACGCTGGCTACGATCATGCCCCAGAAGAGCATGACTCCGAAGATGGCCCATATCCCCCCAATTAACTCCCCTGCTGTGGTTATCGGTTTATAGGGTGTACCCATCGTCTCGATAGCGGCCATAGTCCACCATAGCGCCTGTCCATAAGAAGACACATGCTCGGGATTGGCATTATGCTCGGCAAAGTAAAAAGCGGCACTAAATAGCAACCACAGGACTGTCAGAACCGAAAGCATAGGGATAAAAGGAGTCTGCGTAACTATGATCCGGATGAAATTTACGCCCGCCGGGACATTGGGCGCAATTCTCAGCCTTCTCTTAGGCTTCCTAATTCTGCGTAACACTTCATGTCCGGGTCGCGTCTTGGATACCTTCTCGAAAGGCTTTTCCTCTCCCATTAGTGAGTACCCCCATATATTACCATCGGGCGGAATTGTACCCTGGTCTTTCCCCCTTGTCAATGGGCCAGCGAATAATACCTTGCTAAATATAAAAGGCGAGAGTAGAATATTTATGCGAAAGACTGTTGGAGGGCGGCATGGACAAAGGGACTTGGACGGTAAAAGCGGGGCTCGCTCAGATGCTCAAAGGCGGCGTCATTATGGATGTCGTCACCCCTGAGCATGCCAAGATTGCGGAGGAAGCGGGAGCCTGTGCTGTAATGGCCCTGGAGCGTGTGCCTGCGGATATTCGAGCAGCGGGAGGGGTCGCCCGCATGGCAGACCCCACTGTGATCTTGGCTATCATGGAGGCAGTCTCCATCCCGGTGATGGCGAAATGCCGTATCGGTCACTTTGTGGAGGCCCAAGCTCTTGAGGCCCTTGGTGTAGACTATATCGATGAATCTGAGGTGCTAACCCCGGCCGATGAAAACCATCATATTTGGAAGCACGATTTCAAGGTTCCCTTCGTCTGTGGCTGCCGTGACCTCGGTGAGGCGCTGAGGCGGGTAGCTGAGGGGGCAGCGATGATCAGGACCAAGGGAGAGGCAGGTACGGGTAATATTGTGGAAGCAGTGAGGCACATGAGGGCGGTTATGGACGAGATCCGCAAGCTGAGCAGCATGACCACCGACGAACTCGTCGCCGAGGCTAAAGCCCTGGGTGCCCCACTGGAGCAGGTAATAAAGGTCCAAGAAACGGGAAGGTTGCCAGTCGTAAACTTCGCCGCCGGCGGTATCGCTACCCCTGCGGATGCAGCATTAATGATGCAACTGGGAGCGGAGGGCGTATTCGTGGGATCAGGTATCTTCAAGTCAAGTGACCCGGAAGCGATGGGCAGGGCCATTGTTAAAGCCACCACCCATTATCGCGACCCGGCAATAATCGCAGATGTCTCCAAAGGCCTCGGCGTAGCAATGCCAGGCCTTGATATAAAGACTATACCGCAGGAGAATCTACTGTCCACCAGGGGCTGGTAACGGGTAAGAAGGCACTGATATAGAGCATCAGGGTTTAACCCAGTATGTCTTTGATAAGGAGATAGCGTGAAGAAAATTGGTGTGCTCGCACTTCAGGGTGCCTTTGTGGAGCACATTACCCTTTTACTCCATCTCGGTGTAGAGGCTTTCCCTATTCGCCTGCCCCATGAGCTTAAAGGCCTTGACGGGTTCATTATCCCCGGTGGGGAGAGCACCACAATAAGCAGGTTGATGAGAGAATATGATTTATCGGCACCCCTTATTGATCTTTGTAACGATGGCTTCCCCATAATGGGCACCTGCGCTGGCATGATCCTCTTAGCAAGGAAAGCAGCAGATATTAATGGTATTCAGCCTCTGGAAGCTATGGATATCGAGGTGAGACGAAACGCTTTCGGGCGGCAGGTGGATAGTTTTGAGACCGAACTCAAGATACCTGTTATTGGTGAACCATCATTCCACAGCGTGTTCATTCGGGCACCCTACATCGAGCGGGCCGGTGAAGGTGTGGAAGTGCTGGCACGACTTTATGATGGTACAGGCGTAGCAGCGAGACAAGGGAATATGCTCGCTCTGGCATTCCATCCTGAACTGACTGATGATCCCAGGCTACACTCCTACTTCCTGAGTATCGTCAACGGTGACGTAAAGCGATGATTCGATCTTTTTATCCCACCGACCTGCTATCCTTCCTCTCCTTTTCACGACAGGCGTCTCCCAACCAGGCCATAGGCCATGATAGCGTGGGTACGATAAACCTCTTCTCGCCGGAAGTCTTTATGGAGCAGTGGCTCCCCCTGCGTGGAAAGCGGCATACCTGGGTCTCAACAGAGAGCAATCGCTTCAGCGGCATCGCTTCGGTGAAGTCCTGCGCCACACCCACCACCTGGCAGGTCGACTATCTCCAGGCTGATGACGAAGATCGGTGCGTTGCACTGCTTGAAATGGTCAACTCCGCTGCGGCGATGCACAGCATAAGGAAGATCCAACTGCGCCTACCCATTTCCAGCCCTTTTATCGATGGGGCCAGGCGTGCCGGCTTCTGGAGCTATGTCAGAGGTTACCTATACCGCTATTATGGCGACCGGGTACAGCAAACAACTACCCCGCCGGAACCCTATAACTTCCGCCAGAGAGCTCGCGGCAATGATTATAGACTCTTTAATCTGTATAATGACACCGTTCCTCCAGTAGTGCGCAGAGCTGAGGGGCTTACCCTGGAAGAATGGCAGGGAAACAGGGAACACAGCTCCTGGCCAGAGCAACGCAAGGAATTCATCCTTTACACGCAGGACAATCTGGTAGGCTGGTTGCGGATAAACGCTTCAAGAGGGCCCGGTTGCTTTAGAATCATTTCACGTGAATTGGAGGATGACAAGCTGACTTGGCTAATTAACTATGCTCTTGTTTGCCTCAATAACAAGTCCTTGATATTCTGTGTTGTTTTAGACTTCCAGTGGCAACTGAAGAGGCTTTTAGTAGATTCAGGATTTGAGTCAGTGGGGGAATACGATAACTTAAATAGGGAAATCGCCATCAGGACCACGGAACCGCAACTAGTACCTATGCAAGTATGAGATAGGTGATGTTTAAGAGAATCACGGACGATCTCGACGCTATGCTGGAGCGTTTGCCTACCCATATCGCTCAACCGCTGCGAGAGCGCGATGATCTCAGCGAGCTTCTAGAGGTGGTCATGGATCTGGGGCGCCCCCCCGAGGCTCGATATCCTGACCGTGAAATAGTGCTTAGTAACAAGGAGGTTACAGAGGAGGATATCGAATATATTGTCTCCCGTATCGCTACCTTTGGCGGGGACAATAGGGCGGGCATCGCACGCACCCTTCACCGCATCTCCGCGATCAGAAATCGTGAAGGGCGCATCGTGGGGCTTACCTGCCGCATCGGTAGAGCAGTATACGGCACCATAGGGCTCATTTCCGACCTGGTAGAGTCGGGAAAGAGCATCCTGCTACTTGGAAGGCCCGGAGTGGGCAAGACTACAATGCTCCGCGAGGTGGCGCGCGTACTTGCAGACGACTTGAAAAAGCGCGTTGTTGTGGTCGACACCTCCAACGAGATCGCCGGCGACGGCGACATCCCCCATCCCTCTATCGGGCGCGCCCGGCGAATGCAGGTAACCTCCCCCAACCTTCAGCACGCCGTGATGATCGAGGCGGTGGAGAACCACATGCCCCAGGTCATAGTTATCGATGAGATTAGCACCGAGCTCGAGGCTCACGCAGCGCGCACCATTGCCGAGAGAGGTGTGCAGCTAATTGCCACTGCTCACGGAAATACTCTGGACAACCTCATTCTAAACCCGACACTGTCCGATCTCACAGGCGGCATCCAGACTGTAACCCTGGGGGACGAGGAGGCTAGAAGGCGGCGCACCCAGAAGTCCATTTTGGAGAGAAAGGCACCGCCCACCTTTGATATCGTGGTCGAGATTCAAGACTGGTATCATGTAGTCGTTCACTCTGATGTCGCCGAGGTAGTCGATGCTCTGCTACGCGGGCGTCCCGTCCCTCCTGAGGTACGCTGGATGGACGAGACCGCAGAGATAAGAAAGGAGCAAAAAACACCTGCGGAGAGGCCTGTGGTAAGAAAAGCACTTCCCGGCACTACGACAAGGATCTATCCGTTCGGTATCAATCGGATCCGGCTGGAGCAGGCGATAAGCCACCTGGAACTGCCAGCAAAACTAGCGAGCGATGTGAAGGAGGCTAACCTTCTCATAACCTCCAAGAGCCACTACCGCAGGAAACCTCAGCCCATTCTAGATGCTGAGGCGGCTGGCATCTCAATCTATGTCCTTAGAAACAACAAGTCCTCGCATATGGAACGCTCCCTAATTAATATCTTCGATCTCGAAACACCTGAAGAACCCATTAGCCTGGCAACAAAGGAGGCGGAAGAGGCTATTGCCCAGGTCCTCAACGGAAAGAAGGCCGTGGAGCTCAGCCCGCAGAATTCCTACCTCCGCATGCTCCAGCATCAGCTTGCCGAGCGCCATAGCCTTTCCTCGCAGAGCACCGGCCGAGAACCGCGTAGACGCGTGCGAATTTTTCACTCAGGCGATGGGGCTCAGTAGGATAGGTAACATTTGTCTCTATTCATCACTTTTGAGGGCGGGGAGGGTTCTGGTAAGTCCACTCAGGCCAGAGTGCTTCATCAGCAACTTTCTAGTAAAGGCATCCCAGCGCTGCTTACCTACGAGCCCGGGGGTACCCCCCTTGGCCAGCAAATCAGGCAATGGCTGAAAGGGACGGGGGATATCGACCCGCAAGCCGAGCTACTGCTATTCACTGCATCGCGCGCTCAGCTAGTTGCTGCGGTGATTCGCCCCACCCTGAAAAGCGGCACAGTGGTTATCTGCGACCGCTTCTATCACTCTACCATCGCGTACCAGGGCTATGGTAGAGGATTCTCCCTCGAGCTTATCCAGGCCACTAACAACTTTGCTACCGGAGGACTGAAGCCGGACCTTACTGTATTGCTTGACCTCCCAGTGGAACACAGGCTATCAAGAAAGACACCCGGAGACCGCTTTGAGCGAGAAGAGACTGCCTTTCATCAGAGGGTGAGGAACGGATATCTGGAGATGGCGAATGAAGACCCCGAGCGTTGGCTTCTGATCGATGGGTCTTTAAGCAAGAAGGAGATCGAGCGCATTATCTGGGAACGGATAGAGCAGATTCTAACTTCAGGCGGGTTCTGTTCGGTCTAGGTGCATACCAGTAACTTGAATATCGTCGATGAAAACCTCGTAATGTACGAAACTGCCCTTGTAGCTGATTCAACATTAGCTCCACATAGTCCAGACGACCAACCAGAGTAGCTCACCCCGAGCCATACAGTCGGAAAAGCAAAACTCTTCAGGGATAATCTTTGGATATTTGGACGCTTAAAAAGTTTAACTATGTGAATTAGTTTCAAACGTGATATAATATGGTTTAGGATACTATGAGCAATTTTGAATTACACTGTTACTCTCTAGCTTATAGTGGGCTTATTACCAATTCTTCAGACTTTCCCTCTATTGTGCCCTGTGTACATCATTGGATGCTTGAAGAGCAGCATGATGGTCAAGCTCTGGGTATTTGCAAGAAGTGTGGCAGGCATAAAGTTTTCAAACCCTCTTTTAAACTGTCGCCAAAGAAGGGAAAGTCTGCAACTTAAAAGCTACGTTTCAGTGCTGATACCGCGTACTTGGCTACAATTGTACTCCACCACTGTAGTAATAAGCTCTAAGAGATTTCAGGCATTAATCCCAACCAAACAGGGTCAAAAAAACTATTGAAAAATGTGCCTAAAGTGGTATAATTTGATTTTAGAGATTATGAAAATAAAAGGTATAGAACGGAGAGGTAAAGGCAACATACTTTAATCACCTAGTGAACCTTTTAATCCAGTCCGGCGAGGCTGGCAAGGGTAAGTGATGGTAGAAAAAAATCAGGCGAAACAATTAAGGCCCCTTGCCAGTACGGTGGTGAGAGGTCTTTTTTAATGCTTGAGAAAGTGATCCTGAACAGGGAAGATATTCGCCGCGCTATAACCCGTATTGCCCATGAGATAGTAGAGCGAAATCACGGGTGCGATGGCATCGTCCTCATCGGAGTGCACACCCGCGGTGTGCCAATAGCGAAGAGGATAGCTGCAAATATATGCCTGTTCGAACAGGCTGAGGTCCTTGTTGGCGACTTGGATATCAGCCTTCATCGCGATGACCTCCCCTCTCTTGAGGTACAACCCGTGCTGCGCCCCACAAACATCCCCACCGATATTCAGGGAAAGCGTATCGTCCTCGTAGATGATGTCCTCTACACCGGCCGCAGCATCCGTGCTGCCATGGACGCCCTCATAGAATTTGGTCGGCCACAGTACATTCAGCTTGTGGTGCTTGTTGACCGCGGCCATCGCGAGATCCCCATTCGCGCCGATTACGTGGGAAAGAATATGCCCACTTCAAGAGATGAGCAGGTCAAGGTGCGTCTGGAGGAGATCGATGGCACAGACGAAGTGGTTATTGTACAAGGTATGAGCGAGCACAAATCATCAAGGGATAGCCTTAATATGTTACAGAGGAGTTCCTAATGAGCGTGGAAAATAGAAGTCTGGTCACCATAGATGACCTGTCAAACCAAGAGATTATGTCAGTTTTCTCACTGGCAGACGAAGTATCCAACTCAATAAATAAACAGTCGAGCCTATGCCAGGGCAAGATCATGGCAAGTCTGTTTTTCGAGCCAAGCACCAGGACACGGTTGTCGTTTGAGGCTGCGATGCACCGGCTGGGGGGCAGCGTAATATCGGTGGCAGAAATGCAGAATACCTCTCTGGCAAAAGGCGAAAGCATTGCCGATATGGCAAGGGTGGTGGGAAGCTATGCCGACATAATCGTTATCAGACACCCATGGGAAGGGGCAGCCAAGGTGGTTGCTGACTACGCTGGTGTACCTGTAATAAATGCCGGCGATGGAGGTCATGAACACCCCACGCAGACCCTGTGCGACCTCTACACCATCAAGAAAGAAAGGCAAACTCTTGATGGACTGAAGATTGCGCTGTGGGGAGATTTGAAATATGGGAGAACGATACATTCTCTAGCCTACGCGCTGGCCAGGTTCGGTGCAACCATCCATTTTCGCCCTGGCTCCGGTCTTGGCCTGCCCGAGCATGTTACTGGGAAATTGATTAGAGACTATGGGGGCATACTGGAAAGATTCAACAACATAGAAGGGGCAGATAAGGAGAATGTTTTCCCCCTCGATGCCATATATGTAACACCGAGCGAGCCACATCAACTTACAAATATACCTGATGTTAGCATTCAAATCGAGCTGGAGAAGGGTGTTGACGCCCTTTATGTTACCAGGCTTCAAAAAGAAAGGCTTGAGAGCCCGGTGACAGGATCAGAATTAGAAAAGGGTTACCCCGTAGTGAATAGAAAACTCCTCAAAGGAAAGCAGTTCAAGCGAACACTGGTAATGCATCCATTGCCCCGCGTCGACGAGCTTGCCTGTGAGATCGATGCCGACCCGAGAAGCATGTATTTCAAACAGGCGGCGTGGGGATTGCCGATAAGAATGGCTCTCATCGCTCTCCTGCTGGGCGCGAAGCAAGTAGGTGTTTCTGAGAAGGAAGGGTCAACCATTACACCGAAGATAGACTATCCCGTTTATGATCGCGATTCCGGGGTCACCTGTAAAAATAAGAAATGCGTGTCCGCGCAACAGACTGAGATGAGGTACATTAAGCCTATGTTCAAAATTGTTGCGAACAAACCTTTGATTCTCAGATGTATTTATTGCGACCATGAAACGCAGCCGCCCTATATCGCCAGTTCTAAATGGCATTCAGGGATTCTGGAGAAAAGACGATACTATAGCTCCGATAGTTACATTCTAGAACGAATCAAACCGGAGTATCTGATTATCTTTGATTCAGAAAAAGAAGCTCAGGCTGAGGGGTACAAGCCCAGCGAATACGCCCATATATCTGTAAAGAAGCAATAAGGTTATGGAAACGCCGCTTCATATCATCGGTGGAAGGATAATAGACCCCAGCCAGGGAATAGACATGGTCGGCGACCTCATTATTGCCGAAGGGTGCATTGCATTAGTGGGTCATAACAGGGATACTTTATCCTCTGAGCCTTACCAGGTGCTTCACGCTGAGGGGATGGTAGTCTGCCCCGGGTTCATCGACATTCACTGCCATCTAAGACAGCCCGGGTTCGAGGAGAAGGAGACAATAGCCACAGGAACCCGCGCGGCAGCTAAGGGTGGGTTTACCGCAGTTTGCTGCATGCCGAACACTGACCCGCCTATAGATACAGGGGATACAGTGGAGTATATCATGAGTGTAGCCGCCAACGAAGGAGTAGTTCGCGTCTTGCCCGTTGGGTGCGTCACGAAAGGCAGAGCAGGAAGCGAGCTCGCCGACCTCGGCGAGCTTTTTACAGCAGGCGTTATAGCCTTTAGCGACGATGGTAACCCCATATCCGACTCTTCTCTTATGCGACAGGCTCTGGAATTTAGCACAGGCTCTGGTCTGCCCGTTATCAATCACTGTGAAGACCTGAACCTCAGCTCTAATGGAGTGATGAACGAGGGCGCGTTGGCGAGCCGACTGGGATTCAAAGGAACGCCGGTTGCTGCTGAGGAGAAAATGCTTGCCAGAGATATTGAGCTGGCAAAAGCAACAGGCGGCAGGCTGCACATCGCCCATGTGAGCACCGCCGGCTCAGTAGCGCTCATCCGTCACGCTAAAGAGGAGGGAATCCCCATCACCGCCGAGGCTACGCCTCACCACCTGACCCTGACCGAGGAGCAGGTTATGAGCCACTCCGGCTATGACACCAACGCCAAAGTGAATCCACCTCTGAGAACATACAGGGATGTTCGGGCACTCATCGCAGGTCTAAGAGAGGGGGTGATCGATGTTATCGCCACCGACCACGCTCCGCATACTATTGAGGATAAGATGTGCGAGTTCACCAGGGCTCCCTTTGGAATCAGTGGGTTTGAGACAGCGTTGGGCAGTCTAATGGGGTTGGTACATCGGGGAGAGCTCGACCTGATGGCACTTGTTGCGAAACTCACACATGAGCCAGCAACCTTCCTGAGACGAGCTGACCTGGGTACGTTTGAGGTTGGTACTAAGGCCGATGTCACCATATTCGACCCAAATGTGGAGTGGGTAGTTGACCCCGATAACTTCGTCTCGAAAGGTAGAAATACTCCGCTTACCGGCTCTGTGCTCAAGGGCAGAGTGATGGCCGTCATTGCCAGAGGAGAGATAGTCTATAGTAACAGTATGATCCGTTTCAACTAGGACAGTGTATTAGCTGAGACGGTATGAATAATCCAGGACATTTCAAGGAAGGGGATTTATATGCCAAAGCGTACTGACATAAATAAGGTTATGATCATCGGTTCCGGGCCCATCATCATCGGTCAGGCATGCGAGTTTGACTATTCCGGCACGCAGGCCTGCAAAGCGCTGAGAAAACTGGGGTATGAAATCGTGCTCGTCAATTCAAATCCCGCTACGATCATGACCGATCCCGGTATGGCAGACGTAACGTATATCGAACCTCTCAACCTCGATACTATGACCAAGATTATCGAGAAGGAACGCCCCGACGCCCTGCTCCCGAACCTTGGAGGACAGACAGGACTGAATCTTTCCTCGGAGCTGGCCAAGGCGGGCGTGCTTGAAAAATATGGCGTTAAGGTAATTGGTGTGAACATTGACGCCATTGAGCGCGGCGAGGATCGCCAGATCTTCAAGGAGACAATGACGAGCATAGGTCTCGAGATGCCCAAGAGCGAGATCGCTTACACTGTCGAGGAAATGGAAATAATTGCGGGGAAGCTTGGATTCCCGGTCGTGCTTCGTCCCGCTTACACCATGGGCGGCACAGGGGGAGGTCTTGTCTACAACCTGGAAGAGCTCCGGACGGTCGGGAGTCGAGGTCTGGCTGCCAGTCTGGCTAAGCAGGTTCTGGTAGAAGAGTCAGTCCTTGGGTGGGAGGAGCTGGAGCTCGAAGTAGTACGGGACGCCAAAGGCCAGAAGATCACCGTCTGTTTTATCGAGAACGTCGATGCCATGGGTGTGCATACCGGTGATTCCTACTGCACAGCTCCCATGTTGACCATTGACACGAAACTGCAGGAACGCCTTCAGAAACATTCCTACGATATTGTAGATGCCATCGAGGTCATTGGGGGCACCAACATTCAATTTGCCCACGATCCCAAAACCGGCCGTGTCGTGGTAATCGAGATCAACCCGCGCACCTCGCGTTCGTCCGCTCTTGCATCCAAGGCGACCGGATTCCCCATCGCACTGGTATCGTCCATGCTGGCAGGGGGTCTCACATTGGACGAGATACCCTACTGGCGGGACGGGACATTAGAAAAGTATACGCCCTCCGGCGATTATGTGGTCGTTAAGTTTTCCCGCTGGGCTTTTGAGAAGTTCAAGGGAGTGAAAGACAGGCTGGGCACCCAGATGCGCGCGGTAGGCGAGGTCATGAGCATCGGTAAAACCTACAAAGAAGCGTTTCAAAAGGCCATCCGCTCGCTAGAAAACGGCCGCTATGGGCTGGGCTTCGCAAAGGACTTTCATAAGAAGTCACTGGAAGAACTGATGGATATGCTACGCGAGCCATCCAGTGAACGGCAGTTCATCATGTACGAAGCCCTGCGCAAGGGGGCAGATATCAGCGACCTTTATCAGCGCACTTATATAAAGCCCTGGTTCATCGAGCAGATGAAGGAGTTGGTGGAGTTGGAGGAGCAGCTACTGAAGCACAAAGGCAAATTGCCACCTGATAACCTCCTCGTAGAAGCCAAGAAGGACGGTTTTGCCGATAAGTATCTGTCCAAAATTCTAGGCCTGTCGGAAGCTCAAATCCGTGTCAAGCGTACCGCACTCGGCGTCGTTGAGGGATGGGAACCGGTGCCTGTAAGTGGTGTAGAGGATGCCGCATATTATTTCTCTACATACAATGCACCAGATAAGGTAGGAGTTAGCCAGGCGCGGAAGGTTATGGTTCTCGGTGGCGGCCCCAACCGGATCGGCCAGGGGATCGAATTCGACTACTGTTGCGTTCACGCAGCCTTCGCCCTGCGCGATGAGGGGCTTGAATCAATTATGGTAAACTGCAACCCCGAGACCGTATCCACCGACTACGACACTTCCGACAAGCTATACTTCGAACCTTTGACCGTAGAGGACGTCCTGTCTATTTACGAGAAGGAGCAGCCTGAGGGCATTATATGCCAGTTCGGAGGCCAAACACCCCTGAACATCGCTGCAGAGCTTGAAGCCGCCGGGGTCAAGATTCTCGGCACCAGTCCTGATACCATAGACCTTGCCGAGGACCGAGACCGATTCCGAAAAGTCATGAAACAATTGGGTATACCCGTACCTGAATCAGGTATGGCCAGTACCCTGGAAGAGGCCATGGCAATCGCTGCAGATATCGGATACCCCCTAATCGTCCGCCCATCCTATGTCCTCGGTGGACGCGCAATGGAGGTAGTGAGCGATGAGGAAATGCTGCAAGAGTATGTTGAGGCGGCAGTCGGTATCTCCCCCGAACGTCCGATTCTAATCGACAAGTTTCTGGAGAATGCCATAGAGGCAGAGGCTGATGCAATAGCCGATGGGACCGATGCCTTTGTGCCAGCCGTTATGGAGCACATCGAACTCGCCGGCATTCACTCCGGTGACTCCGCATGCATAATCCCGCCGGTAAGCATTCCTCAAAAACATATAGATACCATCGAGGAATATACAAGAAAGATTGCGGTGGAACTCAATGTCGTAGGGTTGATGAACATGCAGTATGCCATTCATGAAGACATTGTGTACGTTTTGGAGGCGAATCCACGGGCGAGCCGCACTGTGCCTCTAGTAAGCAAGGTCTGCAATATCCCTATGGCACGCATAGCCACCCAGGTAATGCTGGGTAAAAAGCTAGCCGACCTGGGCCTGCAGCGCAGGCCGGTCCCTCATTTCGGCGTCAAAGAGGCGGTCTTCCCCTTCAATATGTTCCCCGAGGTTGACCCTATTCTCGGCCCCGAAATGCGCTCAACGGGAGAAGTACTGGGTATAGCCGATAACCCGGGTCTTGCCTACTACAAAGCACAGGAAGCTGCCAAGCAGCAGTTGCCCTCGGAGGGCACTGTCCTCATTACCGTGTCCGAGCTCGACCGAGCTGGTGGACTGGAAGCTGCACGGCATTTTTCCACACTCGGATTTACCATTAAAGCCACGGTGGGAACCCGCGAATTCCTTACTGAGCACGGCATCGATTCCGAGCTGATCCTGAAGGAGCATGAAGGCCGTCCCAGCATAACTGACGCCATAAAGAATGGGGGGATTCAACTTGTTGTTAATACTCCCAGCGGTAAGCTGAGTATTGAAGACGATTCCTACATTCGAAAAGCCGCGATCAAATATAATGTGCCCTATATTACAACCACCATAGCGGCGGTTGCGGCCGCCAAGGGGATTGCCGCCTATCGAAAAGGACACGGCCAGGTTAAAAGCCTCCAGGAATATCATAAAGATATCTGAAATAGATCACTATAGGATAGACTGATTAGTAGTGGAGCGGGGAACCAGCTTATCGATCGTGCCCTGGTGGCCGAGATCTTCAATACACTATTTGGATATAGAGGGGGCTATCACCCCGTCCGCGACCTATATACTGGTCGGGTGCATATAACCGCCCAAAATCGCGGGTATGCGGTGGATGCTGACCGTTTAAGCAGGGAGCTAGTGTTGAGCTACATTAATAACAAGGTGAGCAGTTGAAGCAAGTCATTGCTCCTGTCCGTTCCAATGTGGAGGTTATGCCCGGTATTCACCTCCTATGGGTTGAGGCACCCCAGATTGTCTCACATTCTCAGCCCGGGCAGTTTGTTATGGTGCGCACCAGCGAAGACCATGACCCGTTGCTAAGACGCCCCTTGAGCATTCACCGCGTAGGGGAAAACGGGTCGCTGGCTCTCCTCTTCAAAATAGTTGGGCGGGGCACAAATTGGCTCGCCCGGTGCAAAGCGGGGGAAGGTATCGATCTCTTCGGTCCCCTGGGGCAGAGTTTCGAGGTTCATTCTCACAATCTACTCCTTGTTGCCGGGGGAATCGGAATTGCCCCCCTCGTTTTCCTTGCCGAAAACGCCATAGCTGACGGCCGTCAGGTAACCCTGCTCACAGGAGCTAAAACTGCAGACGGGATCTATCCCCGCCACCTGCTGCCGCCGGATATTACGTATGTTACGATCACCGAGGACGGCTCGCTGAATAAGCGAGGCCTCGTAACGGACCTCTTGACTGATCCTGCTGAATTTTCCCGCAAGGATGAGCAAATTTTCGCGTGCGGACCCACCTGTATGTATAAGACAATGTCCGCGCTACGGCAATTGAAAGGGAAATCGATTCAGGTCTCCACGGAGGTGATGATGGGCTGCGGGTTCGGCGGCTGTGCCGGCTGCACAATCGAAACGAAACGAGGCCTGAAGATGGTATGTAAAGACGGGCCCATATTTGAGCTAAGCGACCTAATTTGGTAGTCTCGGGCGAAAAAGGGGGTGGCAATCATGGTGGTTACGAGTAAAATCGGTATTCGCACTAAGGGAGAATGTGATCTAATCGACATCACCGCTCAGGTAGAGCGGGAGGTTCTGGATTCAGGTATCACTAC
>JAVLBD010000069.1:0-7399 GCA_031581405.1 Dehalococcoidia bacterium | reverse complement strand
AAGAGGTGCAGGATACTTCCTGCCGGGGGTCTGGGGGTGTCCCCCAGCTTTAAAAAGTCCCCCAAGATTGGGGGATAAAGGGGGTTGATCACGACTATTTAGCATTCTCATTGAATTCCCCCATACCGTATGGTATCATTATTTGTGCGAATAATCGCAATAGCCTCTTCAGTTTCTCATAATGAACCGCAGACTGGCTCGACCTGCTGGAAATGCCGAAGTATACTCAACGACCACAATAAAAGCATTCAGCCGTCCACCTGTTTCAAAGCGAGTGTGCCTTGCGCTCTTAACATAAAGAGACTGTTGAAAAAGAGGCACAGGATACTTCCTGCCGGAGGTCTGGGGGTGCCCCCCAGTTTTTAAAAATCCCCCAAGATTGGGGGATTAGGGGGTTGATTGAGACTATTTCAGCAATCTCCTAAAGTAAAGGCGTCGAAATCCAAAGCTATGGAGGAAAAACTTGTATAAGATTCTGAGCAGAGAAACCCTGGTGCCCAACAACCACCTATTCAAGATCGAGGCGCCAGCGGTTGCCCGAAAAGCACGAGCAGGCCAGTTCGTAGCATTAATGATAGATGAGAAGGGGGAGCGCATTCCACTTACCATTGCCGACTGGGATCGAGAGGAGGGGAGCATCACCATCGTTTTCATGGAGGTGGGAGTCACCACTCACAAGCTGGCCCAGCTCAGTGCTGGTGACTCCATCGCCAGTTTCGTCGGTCCACTGGGACTACCCTCACATGTCGAAAAGTTCGGCACTGTGGTCTGCGTCGGTGGGGGGGTCGGCGTTGCCCCTATTTTCCCCATCGCCCGGGCCCTCAAAGAGGCGGGGAATAAGATAATATCCATTATTGGTGCTCGCAGCCACGACCTCCTTTTTTGGGAGGACCGGATGCGAGAGGTGAGTGACAGTCTGGTAGTGACCACAGATGATGGCTCCTACGCCCGCAAGGGCTTGGTCACCGAGCCGCTGAAGGAGATTTTAGAAGGGGCCGAAAAGGTCGACCGGGTGGTTGCTATCGGCCCTGCCGTGATGATGAAGTTCTGTTCACTGACCACAAAACCCTTCGCTATTCCCACCATTGTTAGCCTCAACCCGATTATGGTCGATGGCACCGGCATGTGCGGTTGCTGCAGGGTGGAGGTCGGCGGCGAGACTAAATTCACCTGCGTCGATGGCCCCGAATTCGATGGGCATCAGGTCGACTGGGACCTGATTTTCGCCCGCCAGCGAACCTATTTCGATGAGGAGAAGCACGCCACGGAATGTGCGTGCAGGGAAGGAGTGAACCGTGGCTAAAGTCGATCTGAACCGCGTGTCTATGCCCAAGCAGGAGCCATTGGTGCGGGCAAAGAACTTCGATGAGGTCGCCCTGGGGTATAGCGAGGATCAAGCCATGTACGAGGCAACCCGGTGCATCCAGTGTCCCAAGAAACCATGCGTCGGCGGCTGTCCGGTGGATGTAGATATCCCTGAATTTATCAATGCGCTACGGGAAGGTGATATGCCCGAGGCTGTCAGGTTTCTAAAGGGTAAGAACAGCCTGCCTGGCATCTGCGGCAGGGTCTGCCCTCAGGAGACACAGTGCGAAGAGGTCTGCTCCCTGGGCAAGAAGGGGGCCCCTATAGCTATCGGCCGCCTGGAGCGCTACGTAGCCGACTGGGAGCTGTCCCAGGGTCAGATGAAGAAGCCTCAGATTGCAAAGGTCACAGGTAAAAGAGTGGCAGTGATAGGCTCGGGGCCGGCGGGGCTCACTGCCGCCGCTGACCTGGCTAAAATGGGTCACAAGGTTACCCTCTTTGAAGCACTCCACGTCGCGGGTGGTGTGCTGATGTATGGTATCCCCGAGTTTCGCCTGCCCAAGCATGTCGTTCAGGCCGAGGCTGACTACGTAAAGTCTCTGGGAGTGGAAATTAGGCTGGACTTCGTGATCGGCAAGACTATGACCGTCGACGAAATCCTTGAGGACGGCTATAATGCCGTTTTCATGGGTACCGGCGCTGGCCTACCCATGTTTCTGAATATCCCTGGCGAGAACCTCAACGGCATCTATTCGGCTAACGAGTTCCTCACCAGGACAAACCTGATGAAAGCCTACCTATTTCCCGAGTATGATACACCGATTAAGAGGGGACACCGGGTCATGGTGATCGGCGGTGGCAATGTGGCTATGGATTCCGCCAGGTGTGCCTTAAGGCTAGGCGCCGATGAAGTCTATATTGTCTATCGCCGTTCCGAGGCAGAGTTGCCGGCGAGGAGGGAGGAGGTGGAGAATGCCCAGGAGGAAGGGATTATATTCAAGTTTCTGACCAACCCCAAGCGGTTTGTCGGCAACGATCAGGGCTGGGTTGTGGCTGCAGAATGTTATGAGATGGAGCTCGGAGAGCCGGATGAGTCTGGCCGAAGGCGTCCTATCACCAAAGAGGGCAGCGAGTTCATGATAGAGGTTGATACTGTAGTCATTGCCCTGGGCACTACCCCCAACCCGTTAGTACCTACTACTACACAGGGGCTGGATGTCACCAAACGGGGCACAGTGGTCGCCGATGATAAGGATGGCAAGACCACCAAGGCGTGTGTCTGGGCAGGTGGAGATGTGGTTACCGGGGCTGCCACTGTTATTAGCGCCATGGGGGCTGGAAAGCGGGCAGCGGCTTCTATCGATGAATACCTCAGGCTGCAAGGAGGCTAACATGACCGGGATTGCTGAGACGACCAAGGTAAAGGTAACCATCGACGGTAGAGAGATTATCGCTCCCGTTGATCAGACTATTCTCGACGTTTGTCGTGATAGTGATATCCCTATTCCTACATTATGTGACGATCCTTACTTGAGCCCTCTCGGGGGTTGCTGGATATGTGTCGTTGAAGTTAAAGGGCGTGGCCTTGTACCCAGTTGTGTCACCCTGATATCGCCGGGGATGGTGGTGGAGAGCAATAACGAGAGGGTTCGTGCTGCTCGAAAAAGCCGTCTGGAAGAGTTCCTCGCCTTTCACTATGGCGATTGTATCGCCCCCTGTCAGATTGCCTGTCCCGCAGGGCTGGATGTTCAGGGTTATATCGCGCTGATCACTCGAGGGCAGTACCGAGAGGCAGTGGCTCTCATCAAGGAGTCGATTCCCCTGCCCGCAGTCATCGGGCGTGTTTGTCCTCACCCCTGTGAAGATGCATGCCGCCGAAATCTAGTAGATGAACCCCTGGCTATATGCAGCCTTAAACGGTTTGCTGCAGATAATGACTTCCTATTAGGCGAAAAAAGCTATGTTCCATCGGTGAAGCCCAAGAGTGGTTTCAGGGTTGCGGTAATCGGGTCCGGGCCAGCGGGCCTTTCTAGTGCTTTTTACCTTGCAAGGTTGGGACACGAGGTGGAAGTCTTCGAGGCACTGCCACAACCTGGTGGCATGTTACGCTACGGCATACCCGACTACCGCCTACCACCGGAGGTCCTTGACCGGGAGATCTCTGCCATTGTACAGCTCGGGGTCAAGATAACGGTTAGCCGTGTCCTGGGAAAGGATTTCGCGTTAGCAAACCTGTTTGAGAACGGGTTCCACGCTGTCTTTCTTGCTGTAGGGGCACATAAGAGCCAGAAGATACGTGTTGAAGGCGAGGACATGGAGGGTGTTTTACCAGGCACCGATTTTCTGCGCTCGGTAACTCTGGGGGAGCAGACGAACCTTGGGAGTCGGATAGCGGTGATCGGCGGAGGTAACACAGCCATCGATGCAGCGCGTACGGCAGTGCGCATGGGTGCAGACAACGTAACTATCGTGTACCGGCGCTCCAGGGCCGAGATGCCAGCCAGTGAATGGGAGGTGGAGGAGGCGGAAGAAGAGGGTGTTAAGCTGCACTTCTTAGCAGCACCGGTCAGGATAACCGGAAAAGATGGCAGGGTTTGCGGTCTCGTATGTATCAGAATGGCATTAGGCGAACCGGATGAGAGCGGGCGTCGCAGGCCGGAACCCATATCCGGTTCCGAATTTACATTACCAGTCGACACTGTTATTGCCGCTATTGGGCAGATCCCTGACATAGCTTTCTTGAAAGCGGAAGGAACTCATCCTAGGAGGGGGAGCCTTGGGATCGGCAAGGGCGATGTCATCGTCACGCATCCCGATACTTTACAGACTGATATGAAGGGTGTTTTCGCCGGGGGTGATGCCGTAACGGGAGCAGCGCGGGCGGTGGACGCGTTAGCAGCGGGTAAAAAAGCTGCCATTGCTATAGATCGCTATCTAAATGGTGAAGAACTGGAAGGTGCATACCAACCTTTTAACCTGAGTAAGGGCGAGCTGAGCGAGCTTAGTAGAGATGAGTTCGCTGATGTGGAGCATCAACCGAGACGGGAAATGTTGAAACTCAGACCCGCGGAGAGACGGGATAATTTCCAGGAAATGGAACTCGGCTACACCGAGGACATGGCTAAAAAAGAAGCGGAAAGGTGCATGGAATGCGGCTGCAAGGCAGCGGATTACTGTACCCTGCGCGAGCTCGCGGCAGAATATGAAGTACCGTATCCAAGTGCCATGTGGGATAGCTACCTTTACCCTGTAGATAAATCCCATCCTTTTATAGATATCGATGCTAATAAATGCATTGCTTGTCTCCGTTGCGTTCGAACCTGCCTTGATATGCAGAACGTAGGGGCATTGAGCTTCTGCTATAGAGTAGCTGTTCCTCCCTATGCCCGCTCCCTTATGGATACTAATTGTGAGTCCTGCGGCCAGTGTGTTGTCAGCTGTCCGGTAGGAGCGCTTGTTGCCAAAGATAGGATACCACCACTAAGGGAGGCAAGTACCATATGCCCTTACTGCGGTGTCGGTTGCGGTGTTCTGCTAGGCACAATTGGCAATGATGTAGTGAGCGTGCGAGGCGTTGTGGAGAATCCAGCCAATAGGGGCAGGTTGTGCGTAAAAGGCCGCTTTGGCATCCCCGAGTTTGTCAATCATGAAGAGCGGCTTACTACTCCTCTCATCAGGAAAGATGGCCAGCTCACCGAAGCCACGTGGGAGGAAGCGCTCGACCTTGTTGCAAGCAAGCTATCAGAGTATAAGGCCGGCGATAAGTTTGCCACCATCTCATCCGCCAAATGCACCAACGAGGACAACTACGTCATACAGAAATTCACTCGTGCGGTAATGGGTACAAACAATATAGACCATTGTGCCCGCCTCTGACATGCCCCCACTGTGACCGGTCTGGTCCAAAGTTTCGGTAGCGGGGCAATGACCAACTCTATTGCAGAGATCAGCGAGGCCTGTTGTATCTTCGCCATAGGAACCAATACCACTGAGGATCATCCCATAATCGGTGTTGATGTCAGGATGGCGGTGAGGAATGGAGCCAAACTTATTGTAGCCAACCCCCGTGAGATCGACCTCTGCCGTTTCGCTACGCTATGGCTGCGGCATCGCCCGGGAAGTGATGTCTCCCTGTTGATGGGTATGATGAAGGTTATCATCGATGAGGGACTTTTAGACACCTCATTTATCGAGGAGCGGTGTGAAAACTTCGATGAATTCCTCGACTCAACAAAAGCATTTGACCTAAACGAGGTGGAAAGGATCACCGGTGTTCCCCAACAGAAGATTGTGGAGGCAGCCAGGATATTTGCCCAGAACAGCCCGGCAACGATCCTCTACGGCATGGGGATAACCCAGCACTCACACGGTACCGACAACGTGATAGCTGTCGCCAACCTGGCGATGCTCACAGGAAACATTGGCAAGCCATCGAGCGGTGTGAACCCGCTGCGGGGGCAAAACAATGTGCAGGGGGCCTGTGATATGGGTGCCCTGCCCAATGTATACTCCGGCTACCAGAGCGTGGCTGATCCCACTATCAAAGAGAAGTTCGAGAAGGCGTGGGGCTCCGAGCTGTGCGACTCCACGGGGCTGGTGCTCACTGAGGTGATAGACGCTGCCCATCGTGGAGAGATCGAGGCGATGTATCTGGTAGGGGAGAACCCGGTGCTCAGCGACCCGGATGCCAGGCACGTCGAAGAAGCTCTATGCAAGCTGAAGTTTTTTATTGTACAGGACATATTCCTTACCGAGACGGCTCAGCTTGCCGATGTCGTCCTTCCCGCAACAAGTTTTGCCGAGAAGGATGGCACCTACACCAACACGGAGCGCCGGGTGCAACGGGGACACCGGGCCATCCAGCCGAGGGGAGACTCCCGGCCTGATTGGTGGATCACCTGCCAGATAGCTAAGAGATTAGGAGGCCAAGGTTTCGAGTTCGAAAATCCATCTCAGATCATGGAAGAGATCACGGCTTTGACTCCATCTTATGGCGGGATATCATACGCGCGTCTGGAGGAGGGTGGCCTGCAGTGGCCCTGTCCCACTGAGGAGCATCCGGGAACACCGATCCTGCACACCGCGCTTTTCACCCGCGGCAAGGGTAAGTTCATACCTCTTGAATATAAACCACCGATGGAGCAGCCTGATGAGGACTATCCGCTTATTCTCACTATGGAACGAAGCCTGTACCAGTTCCACACGGGCACCATGACAAGGAAGGTGAAGGGGCTGAATATTCTCAATGGCGAGGAGCTCGTTCAAATAAATCCGGTGGATGCCGGTAAGTTAGGTATCGACGATGGCGAGCGGGTAAAGGTCATCTCGCGGCGGGGGGAAGTAACGGCCAGATCAAAGATAACCGAGGCCTCACCGGTGGGCGTAGTGACGATGAGCTTTCATTTCACCGAGACCAGGACGAACCTTCTCACCAACCCGGCCCTCGACCCTGTCTCAAAAATCCCCGAGCTAAAGGTATGTGCGGTAAGAGTGGAAAAGGTAAGTTAATCAAATAATTACGAGGCCGCTGAAAAAGAGGTGCAGGATACTTCCTGCCAGGGGTCTGGGGGTGTCCCCCAGCTTTAAAAATCCCCCAAGATTGGGGGATTAGGGGGTTGAATGAGACTATTTCAGCAGTCTCATTACAGTTGGAGGCCGAAAAAGGCCTCACTGTTTCAACAAAAGTGAAAACCCTGCCTGACTAAGGAGGGTTTTCATTGTTTACCGAGACGTTTTCTAGTAGAATAGCGCCAAGGACAAAAAGGCCGCGGAATATGACTCCCTTAAGACAGCAATATCTCAGGATCAAGCGGAAGTATCCGGAAGCCATTGTCTTCTTCCGTCTCGGCGACTTCTACGAAACTTTCGATGAGGATGCCAGGATTGTCTCCCGGGAGCTGGAGATCGTGCTCACCGCCCGGGAGTTGGGCAAGGGACAGCGTTTCCCCATGGCAGGGATTCCTTATCACGCCCTGGATAACTATCTAGCGAGGCTGATAAACAAAGGCTATAAGGTTGCTATCTGCGAGCAACTCAGCGAGTCTAGAGTACAAGGATTGGTAGAGCGGGATGTGGTCCGTGTCGTAACTCCGGG
>JAVLBD010000068.1:0-7554 GCA_031581405.1 Dehalococcoidia bacterium | reverse complement strand
CAGGAAATGTGAGCATGCGTCTCGGGGAGCACAACGGACGTGAATTGCTGGCCATCACCCCCAATGCGCGCTATTACGATTTACTCGATGTCGATGACATTGTGGTAGCTGATTTCGACGGAGAGCCAGTAGAAGGGAAGCTAAAGCTTTCCATAGAGAAGCTTTTACATATCGGGATATATAAAGCACGGAAAAAGGTAAATGCAATCGTTCATACTCACCCCGTTTTCGGCGGCGCTGCTTCGGTTGCATGCCTGGAGATCCCTGGTTTTCTCGACGACCAGCTTACCTACCTTGGCGGGGAGATAAAAGTAGCCGCATATGCTCTCCCCGGCACCCCAGACCTTGTAGAAAATGTACTGTCCGCGCTCGGGCCCCGAAATGCAGTTCTACTGGCAAATCACGGTGCCCTAAGTGTGGGGAGAGATATGAGGGAAGCTTTCGTTAACTGTGAGATGTCGGAGAAAACGGTTAAAACATACATATATGCCCTTAGTCTGGGCAAGGTTAATCCTGTGCCCGCCGAGGCAGCAGCCATAGAGAAGGCCTACTTCAATTTTCTGCACGGCGATAGCTAATCATAGTATACCAACACATTCGAAACCTTCCCTGATAATTAGACGTTTAGTCATAGAAGGGTCAGCTAAGTAAACACTTACCTGCGAGCTTTCTACTTAGTAGAAGCCATCTAATTTCCTGTTGTTATTTTCCTCTAACTTTTTCCACCTTACCTTGTCTCAATAATACTAAGCATTGGGCTTGTAACAATCCAAAACGAGGGGTATACTCCCAGTGGGAGTATACCCCTTAGGAATGGAGTTCAGTATATTAGTGATTCCGCATGATAGGTAGAAAAGCGTTATGTCAAAGACAATACATCAGAAAGTAGTAGGGTCAAACCGCTTCGATGATTTGGTACGCTTGACCTTTGCCAGTATTGAAATAGTACCCGCAGTAGACTATAGCGGCGGCCAAGTGTCTATGGATATAGCGATAAAATTGAACATTGAGCGATGAAAATGAATATTAAAACCTATCTATCGAGAAAAGAAGAGGTGCCTTACGCATTTATCGAAAAAATAAAACAGATTGTAGGTGAGGAAAACGTGTCGGTAAAGGAATGCGACCTCATTTCTTACAGCCTCGACTACTGGTTATACGGGATATTCCTTTCACAGCATGGAAATTTACCCTCGCTTCCCTGCGCAGTCATATCTCCCGAGAATAGTGAGGAAATACAGGGCATCCTTAAATACGCTAATGAATATAAGGTCAACATAACACCATTCGGTGGCGGTTCTGGCGTGCTCGGTGGTGCTATCCCTATAAATGGGAGCGCTATTTTGAACCTTCAGAGAATGAATAAATTTATTTTACTGGATGAAACGTCGCTCGTTTCTGAATTCGAAGCTGGAATTATTGGAGCAAATCTCGAGCGAGAACTGAATCACAGAGGATATTCGTCGGGAAATATTCCGCAGTCTCTATCTTGCTCCACACTGGGCGGATGGATCTCAACACGTGCCGTGGGTCAGTTCTCTACGAAATATGGGAAAATAGAGGATATGATCTTAGGAATGGAGGTGGTGCTTCCCAATGGAAACCTTCTTTCTATTAACCCGGTCCCAAGACGCTCCACCGGACCCTCGCTTAAAGACCTTTTCTTGGGCGGTGAAGGGACTATGGGCATTGTGACAAAAGCCATGTTATCCGTGCATCCTTTGCCGGAGGCAACCGTAAAACAGTCGTTTGCTTTTCTCTCTATTGATGTTGCGCTGGACGTAGTGCGGATAGTCTTAAGGGGAGATGCAAGGCCTGCGGTAGTAAGAATATTTGATGAAGCCGAGAGTGAAAGGTACTTCGATGAAAAGAAGAACAGAGTAACAGTCATCTTCGTCTCCGAAGGTGATTCAGATTTCGTGTCGTTCGAGAGAAGCGCGATTAAAAGAATTGCCCAAGAATACGGTGGAGAGCCTTTGGGAGAGAATCCGGTTGATATATGGCTGGAGAAACGTTTCGATATAGGCTTGGGTCCAGTCGTAATGCAACAGGGAGCAATTGTAGACACAATTGAGGTTGTTTCTTTGTTTAAAGATTCTGCAAATCTCTATAAGGATATGATCGCCTCATTGAAGGCAGTAGATGATGCATTATTAGTATCGGGGCATTTTTCGCATTTTTACCCGGAGGGAGCCTGCCTATATATCACATTCGCCGGTTTTCCAAAAGATCCGTACCGTTACTACCAGGACACCTGGACTGCTGCTATGGAAGCCACACTGAAAAACAACGGCTCAATTAGCCATCACCATGGAATTGGATACTGGAGGATGCAGTACATACAACAGGAGATGGGTGCTAGCGGGGCGGAATTGCTGCAGAGCATTAAATCTGCATTAGACCCGAATGGTATCCTGAACAGAGGAAAACTTGTCGGATATGGAAGATAAAAAAGAATTGGAACAGCTTACGAATTGTGCGCTGTGTGCCAATATGTGCAAGCACAGCTGCCCCACATATCTTGCTACGGGAAGTGAAACGATTACGCCCCAGAAAATAGCCCGTCTTATTTTATACCAGGAAAGGTCATTTCTTGAAGACGAACAAGGATTCTTTGAAGTAATGTTCCGTAGCGCCATGTGTGGAGCATGCAAGACACACTGTATCTACGAGAATTATGACCTGAGGAAATTCATTCAGAGAGGCCGAAGCAAAGCCTTTCAGGCAGGCATGCTTCCGGACGAGACAAGGAAACGAGTAGAGACATTCACGAAGTTTGGCAATCCCAATGGTGAGCGGCAGCCTTTTCAAAAAGGAACGGGTGACCTCGGATATTTCGTTTCCTGTTCTGCTTACAAGAACCAACAATTACTGGAGGCAATGGATAAGATAATCACGGTCAGTAAAGGACAGGTTCAGCAATTCGGTGGTGCCGACATCTGCTGTGGCTCTCCTCTTTACTATGCCGGGGATACAGAAGGATTCAAGCGGGCAGCACAGAAAATGAAAGGAGAGATGGTAAAGAGAAAACTTCGGAAGGTTATTGTAGACTGTCCTAATTGCATGAAAATGATGACAGAGGGGTACCACGAAATCGGAGGTGATCTAGAGGTAGAGTTCGTTCACATCACGGAATTCTTCAATACTCTCCTTAGAAAAGGTAAGCTAAAGGTTAACAGGGCAAATACTACTGCAACTTTTCATGACCCCTGTATCCTTGTAAACGATTTAGGCATTTCTACAGCTCCACGCGAGGTGCTTGGAGAACTGGGATTTGAGATAAAGGAGCCGGTCTATTCGCGAGTTGATACACATTGCTGCGGCGGATTATGCGGTGCGAGAATTGGCGACTGCAAGCTCACCGATAAGGTAAGTGCAATGCGTATTGGTGAACTCAAGGAAACTAATGCCGATATTTACGTTTCAGCATGCCCTACCTGTAAATCTGTCTTATCCGGTATAGACATGAAAGATATTACTGAGATAGTTGCAGAGCGAATTGTCGATGAATGAAGAGAAACTGGCAAGAAATATACAGGGGGAGATAGAAAAGGCGACTGGCAAAAAGGCAACGGTTTCCTTGGAAGATAGCGTTGTAATATTGAGCGGACATTTTCCCTACAATCAAAGTGTTGTTAATGCCGGACATATTGCCGCTGGCTTCGAGCAAATAAGGGAGGTAATCAACGATATTGATTATCCCGGCAAGCGACCCATTGTAGTATCCCCGAAGGTATCCGATGAACTATACGGAGAAGAATTCGACGTTGTTATTGTCGGTGGTGGCATCATAGGGGTAGCGATTGCCAGAGAATTGTCTCGATTCAACCTGACTATAGCAGTAATTGAAAGGCATGATGATCTTGGAATGGACCAAACAGCACATAGCAACGCTATGGTACATCCCGCTATCGTTACAGAATATGGCACGTTGAAATGGGAGATGAGCTACAAGGGAAATCCAATGTGGGATGAAGTTGCTGCTCAACTCGATATTGATTGCAGACGGATAGGGACACTTGCGGTGGCTGAAAACCCTGATGAAGAATTATTGCTTCCCTATACAGTGGAACTCGCTAAGAAGCATCATGATCCTACTCCAAAGGTGCTGGACAGGGGAGATCTGGATAAGATTGAGCCAGGGCTAGCCTCCAATATCAGAAAGGGTATGCTGGTGTGGAACACAGGCATCATTTCTCCATTTGAAGTCGTCTTAGCTTATGCCGAGAATGCCATAACCAATGGAGTGCAATTTTTTCCAAGTACGAGTGTCATGGGAGTCCGAATCGAGGATAGCTGCATTAAGGCGGTAGATACCACAAGAGGAACCATTAGAACACATATTTTAGTCAACGCTGCGGGGTTATATGCCGATAAGATTGCCGAATTTGCTGGAGACAGATTTTTTACCATTCATCCCAGAAAAGGGGAAACGATTATTTTTGACAAGTCATACCAGCCCGTCAAAACAAGCTTAGCTTCATTTAGTATGGCAGCAAATAGAGACAAATACTCCAAAGGGGGTGGTATAATCCCGACGATCGATGGAAATCTTTCGTTTGGGCCAACAGCAGAAGAAGTAGGTGACCGAGAGGATGTTTCCACCACATTTGCTGGTTATGAAACATTATTTAGTAAATTCGCGCCAGTGCTTGAGCGACTTAAGCCATACTATGAGAAGCCTGACAGAGGTAAAATAATCACACATTTCGCTGGATGCAGAGCGGCGACATATAAGGAGGATTTCATTATTGAGCCCTCCAAAAAGGTGAAGGGGTTAGTTCACGCTGCCGGCATTCAATCTCCGGGGATTGCATCGGCACCCGCCATAGCAGAAAGGGTAAAAGAGATCGTCATACAGGAGTGGCGCCCCTCGGAGAATATAGCTTTTGAACCAAGGAGAAAAAGAAGTAAACATTTTTCAGTACTTGACCCTAGAGAAATAGATGAGCTCGTCCATATCAATCCTCGATATGGACATATCGTTTGCCGCTGTGAAAACGTGAGTGAAGGCGAGATTGAAGAAGCGTTACAGAGCGGTATTCCTGCTAGAAGCATCGATGCCATCAAGAGAAGGACGAGGGCTGGTATGGGAAGATGCCAGGGCGGCTTCTGCATGCCCAGGGTTCTGGAAACAATCAGCCAGGATGCAAATATAAACAAGGAATCGGTTACCAAGAGCGGGGGGGAATCTTATATCCTCTGTGAACAATTAAAGGCAAAGAGATGAAGCATTTTATTGTCATTGACGGGGGAACACAGAATATAAAGGCATTCATCTTCGACAAGAAGGGGAATGAGGTATACGGTGAGGCACGTCCTGTGACCCCCTATTTCGCTCCACAACCCAATTTTGCCGAGCAAGATGCAGCGGAATATCTGAGAATAACCCGTGAAGTAACAAAGAGCGCGGTGGCAAATTCTCGTGTCTCTATAGATCAGTTCGCTGCCGTTGCAATTACAACCCATAGAGGCACCATTGTGCCCGTTGACGAAGATGGCATACCAGTTCGACCCGCAATCACCTGGCTTGATGAGCGTAAAACGGATGGCCTTAGCCTCCCCGGTGGAGCCCTTCTATCCCTTGTATTCAAGATTTCGAGAATGACACCGAAATTAAAGTATTATCAGAGAAGATCGAAGTTTAACTGGCTAAGAAAGTACGAACCGGAAAGTTATGATAGAACACATATGTTCCTCACTATCTCATCCTACATCTTTTACGCATTAACCAACGAATTTAAGGACACTTCCTCTATAGCGGGATTATTACCTATCGACTTCAAGGGGTTTCAATGGCATCCACGGGAAGTTATATTCAAGCTTTTTGGAGTTGATCGAGAAAAGCTACCCCCACTTGTATCACCCGCTGAAATTGCAGGGACGGTTTCTGAAGATGGAGCAAAACATTTTGGTATACCACAGGGGCTCCCCGTAATTATTGGAGCCGGGGACAAACAATCCGAGCTGCTGGGCGCCGGCGCAATAAATAATGATATCGCTGAAATCAGCTACGGTACAGCCGCCGTAATCGAATTACTATCCAGTAAATATATAACCCATCCAAACATGGAGTTCTACACTTTCGGATCAGCAATTCCTAATCATTGGGTATTAGAAGGTTTTGTGGGTAAAGGATACTGGATGGTATCGTGGTTCAGGAGAGAGTTTGCTAAATGGGAGGAGGAAGAGGCGAAGAAACTGGGGATAGAACCAGAAGAGCTGCTGAATAGAAAAATGGAAGAAATACCTCCCGGTTCTATGGGCTTGATTCTCCAGCCTTTTTGGCATCCGCGTGAGAATGACCCCCTTTCCAAGGGTGTCATAATAGGATTTTCTATGGTGCACGAAAGACCGCATATTTACCGGGCCATTATTGAAGGCATTGCATACGAATTACGCAGATTAGGTGAAACAATAGAGAAGTATTCTGGACGAAAAATAAAGGAGTTAAGGGTCGGTGGTGGAGGATCAAGAAGCGACGAAATCATGCAGATCACCGCTGATATTTTTAACCTACCCACAAGCAGATTGCATACAAGCAATCTTTCGTCCATGGGTGCTGCCATCGATGCCGCTGTTACCTTGAGAATCTACAATGACTTCTCCGAGGCTGTGAATAATATGGTAAGAGTAAAACATACCTTCACCCCCCGTGAGCAGAACGCAAGACTTTATAATAGGTTATTCAATGAAGTATATATAAAGATTTATCCTACACTTTCACCACTACACAATAAAATTGCGGAAATCACTGGCTACCCGAAGATTACATGACTGGATAAACAGCAAACCTATAAGAACCTATTCAAGAGTGTAAATGCAAGCTGATGTCACTGTAATAGGCAGTGGACCTGCCGGTCTTATTGCAGCACTCCATGCCACTAGAAGTGGCGCCAGGAATGTTCTCCTTCTGGAAAGAGAAGAGGAACTGGGTGGCATCCTGAAACAATGCATACACAACGGCTTTGGACTGGAACAGTTTAAAGAGGACTACACCGGTCCTGAGTATGCGGACCGCCTTATTGATGACATCGAGAAAACAAGCATACGATACTTGCTTAATACGATGGTGCTCGCCGTCTTGCCCGATAGGACTATTAAGGCAGTGAACCCTGAGAAAGGCGTCTTTTATATTGAATCAAAAAGTGTTGTCCTTGCCATGGGATGCAGGGAGCGTTCACGGGGAAGCATCAATATCCCCGGCACTCGACCCGCCGGAGTATATACCGCGGGAGTTGCTCAAAGATTCGTCAATATCGATGGGTATCTCCCCGGCAAAGAGATCGTTATTTTAGGCTCCGGCGACATAGGCCTCATAATGGCGAGGAGGCTTACCCTCGAGGGCGCTCACGTGACAGGCGTTTATGAAATAATGGATTACCCCGGGGGATTGAAAAGAAATATCGTTCAATGCCTTAACGATTTCGATATCCCTCTTTATTTATCTCATACGGTGACAGAGATCCAGGGCAAGGAACGCGTAGAAGGTGTTTTTGTATCAAGGGTAGACAAGAAAATGCAGCCAATCGTGGGTAGTGAGCAATTCATAGG
>JAVLBD010000067.1:0-7703 GCA_031581405.1 Dehalococcoidia bacterium | reverse complement strand
CAGAGCCTATCTTATAGCATCGGTGTGGATAGTGGGTGGATCTCTTCTTAAACTGATAGGGTAGGTAGACATTTGTTAGGAAAATGTATGTTGACATTGGCAAAGATGTTGGGCTAGAATAATTTAGTCGGAGGGGAGGTTACTCATGATCGAGATGACAATCGATAGCATCCGGATGAGCCTCATGAATTATCAGCGGGTAGTGATACTCAAAGAGAAGGGTGGAGAGCGCTACCTTCCTATCTGGATCGGCCCCGCGGAGGCGGACTCAATAGCGCTGAAATTGCAGGATGTGCAGGTACCCCGACCGATGACCCATGACCTATTGCGATCCGCGATAGAGGCTCTGGGTGCTTCAGTCAACTCAATTGTGGTAAACGACCTTCAAAATGATACCTTCTTTGCAAGGATCCTCCTTATCGTTGACGGGAGGGATATGGAGATCGATTCCCGTCCCAGTGACGCCATTGCCCTTGCGGTAAGGGTGGAAGTGCCGATTTATGCCGATGAGTCGGTGCTGGATAAAGCTGGGATACTGCTCCCCGGTAATGGTGAACAGGGTGAGCTTAGCGAGGATGAGCTGACCAAGCTGTCCCCTTTCAGGGACTTCATCGATACCCTGAACATGGATGATTTGGGGAAATCATAGTTCATTTTCCTGCGGTAGAACCATGGATGATAAACTAATCAAGCGCCTGATGACGAATGTAAAGTGTAGCGTATGCGGGGAGCATTTCGATGGGGAAAATGTTAGGATTCTCGGTCGCTATACAGATTTATGGTTTGTTAGCGTTTATTGCCTCAGCTGCCACAATCAGGGTTTAGTGGCTGCAGTGCTAAAGGAAGGGGAGCCGATCGAGGTGGTTACCGACCTTACTGAGGATGAGTATATGAAGTTCGGTAATACGGCTACGGTGGATGCCGATGATGTTCTGGACGTTCATGACTTTTTAAAAGATTTCGATGGAGATTTTGCACGCGTTTTCTTGGAGGGTGCGGGATAAGAAAGCTATAGCTTCTATTATATTTAATTGATTTAACAAAGAGTTCTGAAGTAGTCTGAATCAATCCCCCAATCTCCCAAGATCAGGGGATTTTTAATGTTGGTGGACCCCGATGCGTCGGGAGACACGTCGGCCGACCCCCAGACCTCAAGTCCCGAATGCAGAGGTGCACCTATTTTTAGGTGGTCTCTTTCTATATTGATGCCAATCTTACTATGCCTTAGCTGATCTGAAGATTCAATATGAGAAACCATAAGAAACCGTATAATGGATACTTCCTTCTTAGATCAACATACTTACCATTTTGGAAAGCCTGCCCGTGATACCAAGCCAGTTTAAGCGTATATCTGGAAGCTCGGAGAGCTTTCTAGGCATTATTGCTTACTCAAGAATAAGCCGATTGGTCGATGCAACCATATGACTGGAGAAGGTAACATCTGCCAAGGAAGAGTGGATTGCGCCTACGTCCCCGGGAATTTCCCAAGATGCTCACTACATAGGTAGGCGTTGATTGGGTAGTTTGGGCTTTGATTTATACCCCGATGGGTCGGGGGGATTCTATACTATTAGATTGTCCGAGTTAGTAGCACATGATATACTGATTCGGGTGAATGAAGTTGAATCGGTGGGAGGCGGCATTCAGGTTTACTGGGGTTGGGTTTTATATTGGTGCATGCATTGTCGGGGGGGTCTATCTTGGTGTTTGGCTTGATAAGAAGGTTGATATTAGCCCTCTATTTACCTTGCTCGGGCTTGGCCTGGGCTTGTTTCTTGCTTTCTATGGAACATACCGCATGCTTATCCCCGCTATCGACAAGAGGAAGGATAAGGGGGATTAGTGGCTAGATTTGGCCGGCGGCAGCGTATCCTCATCATCGTCCTTATTGCCTTTACTTTAGTAGCATTAGGAGCAGTCTTTTTCCCCATTTCTATGCCCCATTTTCAACTCGCTCCTGAAAGGCCATGGCCTGACCTCCCGATTACCAATACCATGATTGCTGCCTGGCTTACCATTATTGTACTTGGGATTCTCTCCTATATCGCCACGCGTAAGATGAAACTTGTGCCTCGGGGATTGCAGAACATAATGGAGGTTATTCTAGAGGCGCTCATAGGTTTCGTGGAGAGCATCGCGGGAAAGGACAATGGGCGTAAATTTTTCCCCGTGGTTGCCACCATATTCATCTTTGTCATTGCCAATGCCTGGCTGGCGCTCTTCCCCGGTTTCATGAGCATAGGTATATGGGAGGGCCATGGTGAGGAACAGGTTCTGGTACCTTTCTTCAGGGGGGCGAATACCGATGTAAATTTCCCCCTTGCACTGGCACTCGTTTCCTTTATCTTTGTTGAGTTCTGGGGCTTTAAGGCTCATGGCTTCACCAGCTATATGGGCAAGTTTGTCAATTTTCGTAAGTATTTTAGTGGTTGGGGAAAGTTGCTGCGGGGCCAGGTCGGCAGCGGTATGGGTATGCTATTTACAGGGATTATAGATATATTTGTAGGCTTCGTCGAGTTGTTAAGCGAGTTGATACGTATCGTCAGCTTTACCTTTCGTCTATTCGGCAATATGACCGCCGGGGAGATCCTGGTTTTCTCCATGATGTTTCTGATTCCCTGGGTAGCGGCTGTACCGTTCTATGGATTGGAGCTTTTTATTGGTTTTGTTCAGGCTCTTATCTTCTGTGGTTTGACCGTGGTTTTCCTGGTTATGGCAGTTGCTCCTCACGAGGAGCATTAATATATTTTAAATGTGAAAGGGGGATAAATCATGGATGCCGAAACTATGAAGTTGCTAGCTGCAGCAATCGCCATTGGCGCTGGCGCCCTGGGACCTGGCCTGGGGATTGGCATGTTAGGGTATGGCGCTATGCAGGCGTTGGGACGCAATCCCGAAGCAAAGGGGCCAATCCAGACTAATATGATTCTGGCTATTGCCTTCGCTGAGGCTATCGCAATCTATGCTCTCATCGTGGCAATTATGCTGATCTTTATCGCATGATTTCCGGGCTCCAATCTAGAAAGACGAGTTTGATATGGGCGCTATAGGGATTGACTGGCAGGTTTTACTGGCTCAATTTGTAAACTTCGCTATTCTTTTTGGCCTCCTATCTGTCCTGCTCTATAAACCGATGCGCCGGATGCTCGATGAGCGCTCTAATAAAATCAAGGAGAGCATGGAGCAGGCAGAGCAGATCAAGGAGCAGATAACCAAGACCGAGGAGCAGGTTAAGCTGCAAATGGATGCTGCCCGCAGGGAGGGACAGGAGATATTGGCTCAAGCGGCTCAAATGGGGGAGCGCCTCAAAGAGGAGGCAAAGGGGGAGGCAAGGCAGGAGGCGGAGGTTATCGTCGCCCGGGCACGCATTGAGATAGAGCGAGAGCGTGATCAGGCTATCGATGAGGTCAAGCGCGAGTTTGTTGACCTGGCGATAAGTGCTGCTGAGAAGGTAGTTCATGAGAGCCTGGATCGGGAGAAGCACAGGCGCCTCATAGAGGAGGTACTGGAGCAGGCACCGAAGAGGGAAGGGTGATGGTGGGGGTGTTACCACAAAGGAGGGTTAATGGCGCGGGTTGCGGCTAAAAGGCATGCACAGGCAGCGTTTCAGATCGCGCTAGAGCGAGACGAATTGGAAATCTGGCGAGGGGACCTAGAGCGGCTCTCCTTATTGGTAGAGGATCCCCTTCTATTTGCCTTTTTAGAAAGCCCGCGGATTAATTTTAAGGAAAAAGCAGGGATTTTGCGCCAGGGACTCGAGGGGGTAAATCCCCTGGTAGTAAACTTAGCCTTACTAATGGTAGCACGGAGGAGGTTGGATCTAGTAGCCGATATGGTCCGTGAGTACGGATGGCTGGTCGATGAACATCAGGGGATCGCCCATGCCGAAGTGGCGACGGCTGTCCCCATAGAGCGTGAAGAAAAAGACAAGCTCGTTCGACATCTCGGCGCTTTAGTAGGGCTGAAGATCGCTCTCACCGACAGGGTTGACCCCTCAATTATCGGCGGGCTTATAGCCAGGGTGGGCGACAAGATCATTGATGGCAGCACTAGGTCTCGGTTTCTCGCTCTCAGAGAAAGCCTGTTGAAATAGGAGGTTTTTCATTCTCCACGTGAGTGTGACGGCCTGATTGGAAGGGCACTCGCGGAGATTGATTGATGGGATAGATAGGAGGTTATGACAAGATGGCTCGTGCTCAAGATTTCACTGCAATTATCAAACAGCAGATCGAGCAGTTTGGCGCAACGGTAACCATGGTTGATGTGGGTGTGGTGGTGGAGGTGGGTGATGGTATTGCCCGTATTCACGGGCTATCCGGTGTCAAATCCAGCGAATTGCTGCAGTTCCCTAATGATGTAATCGGTATTGCCCTGAACCTGGAGGAGGATAGCGTTGGAGCGGTGATCCTCGGTGGGGGGGAAGGTGTGAAAGAGGGGGACGAGGTTCGCTCCACGGGGCGGATCGCCGAGGTTCCAGTTGGTGATGGCCTTATAGGTCGGGTAATAGATCCTTTAGGTGTACCCCTCGATGGCAAGGGGCCGCTGAAATACGAAAAAACCCGGCCGGTAGAGCGAGTGGCTCCCAATGTTGTAACACGCAAGTCGGTGGATACGTCTGTCCATACGGGGATCAAGGCTATAGACAGCATGATCCCTCTGGGGCGCGGGCAGCGTGAGCTCATTATCGGTGACCGTGCTACTGGTAAGACCGCCATTGGTATCGACTCCATCATCAGCCAGAAAGGTGGCGACCTCATCTGCATATATGTTGCAATAGGTCAGAAGACCTCTAAGGTAGCACAAACGGTGGCTATACTTGAGCAATACGGCGCAATGGAGCATACCATTGTTGTATCAGCCCAGGCATCAGACTCAGCGGCGCTGCAGTACCTTGCCCCCTATGCTGGTTGTTCTATCGGGGAGGAGTTTATGGAGCAAGGGAAAGATGCCCTTATTATCTATGATGACCTCTCCAAGCATGCATGGGCTTATCGGCAGATTTCATTACTTCTGCGTCGGCCGCCAGGTCGTGAGGCATACCCGGGTGACGTCTTCTATCTCCATAGCCGCCTCCTCGAGCGCGCTGCTAAGTTAGCGGATGAGCATGGCGGTGGTTCACTTACTGCCCTGCCCATTATCGAAACCCAGGCTGGCGATATCTCAGCATATATTCCTACCAACGTAATATCTATTACCGACGGGCAGATATATCTGGAGAGCGACCTGTTTAATGCCGGTGTACGGCCGGCGCTGAATGTTGGCCTCAGTGTCTCCAGGGTTGGAGGCTCTGCCCAGACGCGGGCAATAAGGAAAGTAGCGGGGAAACTAAGAATGGACCTTGCACAGTACAGGGAGCTGGTGACTTTCGCCCAGTTTGGTGCTGCCGAGCTGGATAAGACAACCAGGGCACAACTGGAGCGTGGACAGCGTATTACCGAGGTGCTGAAGCAGCCTCAATATGTTCCTATGAATGTAGAAAAAGAGGTGTCTATCCTGTATGCCGTGATCAACGGCTACCTCGATGATGTTCCCGTAGACAAGGTCATGGCCTTTGAAGTGGCGTTCCATCGCTTTATGGAGACAAGCCACCCCGATATTGGCCAGCGGATTGACACGGATAAGCAAATAAGCGATGAGACCGAAGAGGCGCTTAAGCAGGCGATTAACGAGTTCAAACAGCAAGTGCCCTATTGAGGTCACAATAGTCATATATAGAGAGACAGCTGAAAAAGAGGCGCAGGATGCTTCATGCCCGGGGGTCTGGGGGTGTCCCCCAGCTTTAAAAGTCCCCCAAGGACGGGGGGGGGGACAGAGGGGGTTGATCAAGGCCATTTCAGCATTCTCATAGAGAAAGCAAAGGGATATCATATATAACGGATTAAAGAATGGCTACTATACGTGAAATACGACGTCGAATAAAGAGTGTCCAGAACACCGCTAAGGTTACCAAAGCGATGGAGATGGTCGCTGCCTCCAAGATGAGGCGAGCCCAGGAGCGCACTATTGCCGCTCGCCCCTATGCTGAGAAAATGCAGCAGGTTCTCGCTGACCTTGCTGCGCAGTACCGCTTTGGTGAAGAGGTACATCCTCTCCTTCAGAAGCGTGAAGTGAATAGAATTGCCCTCATCCATATAACTCCTGACCGTGGCCTTTGTGGAGGGCTTGTTGCCAATGTCAATCGCAGTGTAGCGAGCTTTATCCTGGAGCAGAAGGTTCTCATAACGACAGTTGTTGTCGGTCGTAAAGGGAGAGATTTTCTAATTCGCTCGGGCCAGGAAGTACGTGCCGAGTTCACGCAGCTTGGCGATCGCCCGTCAATCGTGGATATCCAGCCTATAACCCATATCGTCATCGATGATTATACAAATGGACTCATCGATGAAGTATATGTATCGTATACACGGTTTGTAAATACTATGAACCAGCGGCCAGTGCTGTGGCGTCTGCTTCCTGTTGAGCCGGCGGCTATTGAGCCGGGGCAAAATGTGGAATATATATACGAGCCATCGCCGGCTGAGGTACTCGCTGAGCTTCTCCCTCGCTTTGTTGAAAAGGAACTCTACTATGTCATCCTTGAGGCCATCGCCAGCGAGCAGTCAGCGCGAATGGTCGCAATGCGCAGTGCCACCGATAATGCCAAGGAGATAATTGAAGAGCTTACCCTTACCTATAACAAGGTGAGACAGGAGATGATTACGAAGGAGCTTCTGGATATAGTCGGGGGAGTGGCGGCATTGGGATAGGGCGAACGTAAGAAGTGATGCCGGTTTAGAATAAGGCAGGAGGTTGTTATGGCAAAAGGAAAGGTAGCTCAGGTCATTGGTACGGTGGTAGATATAGAGTTTCCACCGGATGCGCTGCCTGCAATCAATAATGCTATTGAGATCACCACTAATGGAGACAAGATTATCCTCGAGACACAGCAGCATGTCGGTAATAACTGGGTTCGATGTCTCGCTATGTCCCCCACCGATGGCCTGGCGCGCGGTACCGAGGCTATCGATACCGGGGCGCCGATCTCTGTCCCCGTGGGACGTGCTACCCTGGGACGCCTGTTTAATATTCTCGGTGAGCCCCTGGACAATTTCGGCCCCGTTGAGGCCAGTGAGCGATGGCCTATCCACCGCTTGGCACCTTCATTTCAGGATCAGGAGAGCTCCACTCAGATGCTGGAGACTGGAATTAAGGTAATTGACCTTATTACTCCCTTTACCAAAGGTGGTAAGGTTGGCGCCTTCGGCGGTGCCGGTGTGGGAAAGACTGTCGTTATCATGGAGCTCATTCGCAATATCGCCACCGAGCATGGTGGTTATTCCGTTTTCGCTGGTGTCGGGGAGCGCTCTCGTGAGGGTAATGATCTCTGGCATGAAATGAGGGATTCGGGGGTTATCGATAAGACGGTACTTGTTTTCGGGCAGATGAATGAGCCACCCGGAGTAAGGGTGCGAATTGGTTTCACCGGTCTCACCATGGCGGAATACTTCCGTGATGTTGAGGGGCAGGACGTGCTGCTTTTCATTGACAATATCTATCGCTATACCCTGGCGGGTATGGAGGTATCGGCCCTATTGGGTCGGATGCCATCGGCGGTGGGTTATCAGCCTACACTGGCTACTGAGATGGGTGCTTTGGAGGAGAGGATTACCTCCACTAAAAAGGGCTCCATTACCTCTTTCCAGGCAATCTATGTCCCCGCTGACGAC
>JAVLBD010000066.1:0-7838 GCA_031581405.1 Dehalococcoidia bacterium | reverse complement strand
GCTTAAGCTGGGAGTACCAAAGGAATATTTCGTTGAGGGAATGCAAAAAGGGGTTGAGGAGGTGATACGCACCGCCATTGCAACGCTCGAGGAACTGGGCGCAACAGTGGATTGGGAGGTATCGCTACCCCATACAAAATATGCCCTGGCCGCCTATTACATCATCGCCCCATCCGAGGCGATGGCGAACCTCGCCCGCTACGACGGGGTGAAATACGGCTTCTCATATGAAGGGAAGAATATGTGGGATGCTATGGAAAAGACGCGGGGCTATGGATTTGGCCCCGAGGTGAAACGGCGCATAATCCTGGGCACCTACGCCCTGTCCGCCGGCTATTATGATGCCTATTACGTCAAGGCGCAGAAGGTGCGCACCCTGATCAGGAGGGAGTTTGAAGAGGCCTTTGAGCGCTACGATGCGCTGATCACTCCCACCTCGCCTACAGTGCCATTTAAGATCGGTGAAAGGGTTTCCGATCCGCTCCAGATGTATCTGAGTGATGTCTGCACCCTACCAATAAACATCGCCGGCATACCCGGCCTCTCCGTCCCTGCTGGCTTCTGCGATGGGCTGCCGGTGGGGATGCAGATCCTGGGTAAGCCCTTTAACGAGAATATTCTTTTCCGCATTGGCTATGCCTACGAGCAAGCAACCGGGTGGTGGCAGCAGCGGCCAGAGATATAGGAAGGAGATAATTTATGCTGTGGATTTATTTCTCTATATTGGTTATAGTAGCGCTGAGTTTCTTCCTGCAATCGGAAGAGGAGGGTAACTAATGGACGTGAGAAAACGGCAAGTTTTCGGGTACGGGTCTATGATGATTCTTGGCATCTTGTTGCTGGTAGGGTTCGTCAGCTACGAAGGGCCGGCAACAGGGTCCTCGCCAACACCGACGCCACTGCCAACAGTGGTAATGTCGTGCCAGCAGGCAAATGATGCCATTCAGGCCGCCATTACTGATTATCATGACGACAAAGGAAAGTGGCCTACCGAGAATGGCTTGCCGGGTGACATAGTTTGGCCAAAGCTTGTTCCCACTTATATGGATAGTGTCCCCAGCATCGATGTCAAGTGCGACTGGTGGGTGAACCGCGATCCTGTCGGCGAGGTTTGTATAAAACACGTATGCTGAGGTTGTACGTGTGGCACGGCGTGCTCACAATAGAAGGACCTCGGTGAATGGTAGTGTCAATGGCCTACGGGCAGGCGATTCGCGTTCAGTGTTACTCCGGGCGCGGCTACGCAGAACGCCCCGTTTCCTTCGTATGGCAAGATAGGCACTATGCAGTAGAAGATATTGAAAAAGAATGGTTTGAACCCGGGCAGAAACATTTCTCAGTGATAGCTATAAGAAATAACGGTGAGGGAAGTGGAAAGCGTTTCGAGATTTACTATGATGAGCGGGAGGATTCATGGTTTCTACACGAACTCTCATGAATACCTTCATCGATAAGAGAGACCTGGCGCTGCTTGCCAGTGAGACGAATGAGATGATGGCGTACGACTCCTATTTGAGAAACCGCCTCTCCGAGAGCGCCATCGACGGCCTCAAGGCATGGGAATACGGCAAGCTGGTGAGCTTTATGGGCGATTTCAGCAGGCTTGAGGTGCTCGATGTGGGGCCCGGCAACAGCACATTCTGCCTCTACCTGACGAAAAAAGGGGCATCGGTGTCTACCATTGACTACCCGCAGCCAATGGCACCGGATAAGGAGGGCTTCAGGAAAAAATGCCGCGATAACGGCGTCGCCACCCACTACGGCACCATGCTGCAAATGCCTTATAAGGACGAGACATTCGACCTGATAACCTGCATTTCTGTCATCGAACATTTAGACATAACCCTGGACTGGAAGCCGATTCCTTATCAGGATTTCGTCGCCCTGACCCGTAGAACCCTTGGCGAGATTGCGCGGGCACTTAAAAAGGGCGGGTATCTATACCTGACCTCGGATGCATATGAGCCGCGGCTGCAGGAGGGAGATAACTGGGGTCTGGGAGCGATATATGATGGCATTGGTGCTGCTTACAGCATCCATGACATCGAGGAGATATTCATTAACACGCTTAGGCAGGCGGGCCTTGACCCCGTAAATGGCTATGACTACAGGCCAAGCCTGGTGACAGATGACCCTCAAAGATGCAACTATCGTGGGAGATATTTCACCACCTTTTGTGTTCTGGCGCAGAAAGGAGGATGTCAATGAACGAAATCCTAAGGATCCTGGAAGAGGATGCTCGAAAAACTCCCCAGCAGATCGCCACCATGACCGGCATCCCCCTCTCCAAAGTGAAGGAGACGATAAAGCAGGCGGAGAGCGACCATACCATTCTCAGATACAAGGCGATGGTCAACTGGGATAAGTTGGGCGATGAGAAGGTAACAGCCCTGGTCGAGGTGAGACTGGAGCCCCAGCGCGGTGTGGGATTTGATGCCATCGCCGAGCGTATCTATCGTTTCCCGGAAGCGCGCTCGGTATATTTGTTGTCAGGCACCTATGACCTTGCGGTATTCGTAACGAGCAAGACAATGCAAGAGGTTGCTTCCTTCGTCACCCAGAAACTGGCCCCCCTTGAGGGGGTGCGGGGAACAGTGACCCACTTCCTCCTCAAGCGCTACAAGGAGGACGGCGAAATATTGGATGGTGAGGAGCGCCAGCAGCGTGTGCCCTTCATGCCGTAAGGTTTTTCGAATATTACAGTTGATGAAATTGAATAACCAGTGTATTTATGGAGGCCGCTGAAAAAGAGGTGCAGGATGCTTCATGCCGGGGGTCTGGGGGTGTCCCCCGGTTTTAATAAGTCCCCCAAGATTGGGGGATAGAGGGGGTTGATTGAGGTTATTTCAGCGTTCTCATACAAATCATATGACGGTTACCTTGCCATCTAAAAGAGTGAGAAAATGAAAAAGCGCACTGTGATATCCAAGCGGGTCAGGGACATATCGCCATCCGGCATAAGGAAGTTCTTCGATATCCTTGCTTCCCTGGAGGGGGTCATTTCCCTGGGCGTCGGCGAGCCTGACTTCGTCACCCCATGGCACATCCGCGAGGCGGGGATATACTCCCTGGAGAAGGGACATACTTCCTATACCTCAAACTATGGGATTCTGGAGCTGCGGGAAGAGATTGCCCGCTATCTAAACAGCCGCTACGGGCTTGTATACAACCCGCAAAATGAGATCCTGATAACCGTTGGCGTCAGCGAGGGGCTTGACCTGGCGATGCGGGCCATCCTCGACCCCGGGGATGAGGTCATTGGCCACGAGCCAATCTATGTTTCCTACAAGCCCTGCACGACGCTTGCCGGGGGGAAGTTTATCCCCATTCCCACTACCGTCGAGAATGCGTTCAAGGTCAATGCGAACGATATTGAAAAGCGGGTCACTTCCAGAACCAAGGCTCTCATGCTCGGCTACCCCAGCAACCCTACCGGTGCGGTGATGGATCGCGCCGGGCTTATGGAGATAGCCGAGGTAGCCCAGAGCCACGACCTCATAGTAGTTTCCGATGAGGTCTATGAGCGGCTGGTTTATGGAGTAGAGCACACCTGCTTCGCCTCCCTGCCGGGAATGCAGGAGCGCACCATCCATCTTGGCGGCTTCTCCAAGGCGTATGCCATGACCGGCTGGCGTCTGGGGTTTGCGGCGGCACGTGAAGAGATTATCGAGGCGATGATGAAGATTCACCAGTACACCATGCTCTGCGCCCCGACAATGGCCCAGATGGCGGCACTCGAAGCGCTCCGCGAGGGTGATGCTCAGGTTGAGGAGATGGTTGCGGAATACGACCGGCGGCGTCGCGTCATAGTTGACGGCTTCAACCATATGGGACTGACCTGTTTCGAACCAAGGGGTGCGTTCTACGCCTTCCCCTCTGTCAAGAGCACCGGGCTGTCATCAGAGGATTTCGCCGAGAGACTACTACGTGAGGAAAAGGTTGCCGTCGTACCCGGCGATGCCTTCGGCGAGTCCGGTGAGGGCCACATCCGCTGCTGCTACGCCACCTCGATGGAAGAGATAGAGGAGGCGCTGGAACGCATGGGACGCTTCGTGAAAAAGCACCGCGCACGAGGAGCCAAACGCTAATCTCATCTCTTCATACCCTATAGCAATCATCACATGATGCCCACGGAAAATAAAGCTACGTTCTCTATCATTCCAAACGCCAATGTCATTCCGACCAAATGACTCTGTCATTCCGAACTTGTTTCGGAATCTCAAGCTTAATGCAATGAAACGAGGGATGCTGAAATAAATTCAGCATGACAATTATGTGTCAGAATGCCTCATTCATTTTAGCCAAACGCCAATGTCATTCCGACCAAATGACTCTGTCATTCCGAACTTGTTTCGGAATCTCAAGATTAATAAGATAGTGCTGAGAAAGAGGTACCCCGATATAATCGGGGCCTGGGGTCTGGGGGTGTCCCCCAGCTATAAAAAGTCCCCAAGGTTGGGGGATTAGGGGGTTGATGGAAACTATTGTAGCAATCTCATGAGATTAGATATGAAAGCTTTTCGAAAAATTTATCGTTTGCAGGTATAAATGGTAGAGAAAGTGTTATTTTCGTGGAGCGGTGGAAAGGACAGCGCTATGGCCCTTCACACCATCAGCAGGGACCAGCGTTACGAGGTTGTTGGTTTGCTGACGACGGTGACTGAGGGCTATAACCGTATCAGCATGCACGGTGTTAGGGAAGCCCTACTGGAACAGCAGGCGAGTTCCATCGGTCTGCCCCTATCCAAGGTATTCCTCTCCCAAAATAGCTCAAACGAGGAATATGAAGCCAAGATGAAAGAAGTAATGCTAAAGACCCGGGAGGCGGGCATTTCCGCCGTAGCGTTCGGCGATATATTCCTGTATGAAATCAAGAAATATCGCGAGAGCAACCTGGCAAAGGTGGGAATGAATGGCATTTTCCCTATTTGGGCAAAAGGCAATCTGCCTCAGACGTTTATCGATCTGGGCTTCCAGGCGATTGTAACCTGTGTGGATGCCAAAGTACTTGATGCGAAATTTGCGGGGAGATTATTCAACGGAGAGTTCCTCGATGAACTGCCCACCAACGTCGATCCTAATGGAGAAAACGGCGAATTCCACTCCTTCGTCTTTGACGGGCCGATATTCCAACATGAGATATCATATGCAATTGGTCAAGTTGTGAAGAGAGATTCTTTCTATTTCTGCGATTTGAAACCGCAAGGCGTCCCTCAGTAAAACTGTACGATACCGCGATGTACTTCTTCAGGAGGTTGATGAGGATCCTACCGGTATCTTCTGGGGCTAATGTGCTCGGCGAAACTGGAATTGCCTGACCATTAAGAGCGCCACCCTCTGCATGAATTTGCGGCCGAGGAGACTTATTACTGCGATCTACAGCCGCACGGAGCGACCTGACCGCTAACGTCTGACACGCTTCATAAAGTCCTGGTGGATCTCTCTATTGGTGGCGATGACTGTCCTGCTATGGACATCTGCCGGTTGCCCGTCAAGCGCGGTGACTATGCCACCAGCCTCTTCAATAAGCAGCATGCCACTGGCAAGGTCCCAGGGGTATAAGTAAAGGTGAATGTATAAATCAAGGCGACCGCAGGCAGTATATGCCAGCCCCAGCGCCGCCGAGCCCATCACCCTCACACTCACCACACCGGGCCAGAGGGCACTCGCTACCCCGAGGATCTCCTGCCCTATATCAGCGTCGTATCCCATGTCGAAGCCGATCAGGGATTCCTGAAGCGAGGTCTTCGTAGAGACCGATAGAGGAGAATCGTTTAAGAAAGCCCCGTTTCCCTTTTCTGCCCGAAAAAGCTCCCCCCTTACCGGGTCGTAGACGATGCCCAAAACCAGCTCATCCCTGAGGGTAAGGGCGAGGGCCACGCAAAAGTGGGGTATGCCATACGCATAGTTGCGGGTGCCATCGATAGGGTCGATGATCCATGTGTAGGAGGAAGCGCCGGCGATATCGGCAGATTCCTCGGTCATAATACTAAAGTCAGGATATTCGTCTTGAAGGAGCGTGGTAATCTTCTCCTCCGCCAGGATGTCGACATCGGTAACGATGTTGCTTCTCCCCTCTTTATAGGAGATGTTCTTCTCGTCCGGGAAATGTGCCATAATAACATCTCCCGCTGCCTTCACCGCCTGAACAGCCACCTCGCAAGCCCCCCTGCCGCTCTTACCAGGAGGCAGACCGCTCATCGTCATCCTAAATGAGCCCCATTCTCTCTTTGACCTCTCTCAAGGTCTCGGTAGCAATAGCACGGGCCCGAAGCGCGCCATCGGCAAACACCTCACCGATATACTGCGGTTTAGCGGCTAGCGCAGCACGCCGCTCCCGGAAGGGAGACAGGGCACGGTTTATCCCCTCAGCCAGCTGCTCCTTGCACTCCACACAACCGCGGACGGCATCCCTGCATTCCTGAGCGATTACATCCACATGGTCGTGATCATAGTGGTGATGGAGGCGCCACACATTGCACACCTCAGGTTTGCCCGGATCTTTACGATATTTACGGGCCGGGTCTGTGAAAGCGGTCATCACTCGCTCCCGTGTCTCCTCGGACGAGGCAGCGAGCTCGATCTCGTTGTGCAGGCTTTTGCTCATCTTACTGACGCCGTCCAGCCCCAGGATAATGGGGGCATCGGTGAGCTTCGCTTTGGGCTCGGGGAAGGTTGGGCCGAAGATATTATTGAAGCGGCGTACTATCTCCCGGGCCAGCTCCAGATGAGGAAGCTGGTCCTCGCCTACGGGGACAGTTTCCGCTTTGTATAATATAATGTCTGAGGTCATAAGCACCGGGTAGCCCACCAGACCATAGTTTATGTTCTCCGGCTGCATTCTGGCCTTCTCCTTAAATGTAGCGACCCGGGTGAGCCAGCCAAGCGGAGTAACCATACTGAGCAGGGTATGAAGCTCCATGACCTCGGGCACATGCGATTGCACAAACAGCATGCTGTGCTCTGGATCGAGACCTGCTGCCAGCCAGTCCAGCATCATCTCGCGGATGTTCTCCTGGAGCTTATGGGTATCCTCCAGGGTAGTCAGTGCGTGTATATCGACGATGCAATAAATGCACTCGTAATCCTGCTGAAGTTTAACGTAGTTCTGAATCGCCCCCAGGTAATTACCGATATGCTGTCTACCTGTCGGCCTGGCTCCGGAAAAGACGCGACCTTTCATCATTCCTCCTCAATCGTAGAAGTCTAACACAAACGGAAGGTAGGAGCAAGCTGATCTCCCCTTGAACATCTGCTCCTGTTACGTTATTCTATAAGACGATAAAAGGAACTGAATGATAGAATCATTTAAAGGTAAGACACCCAGGATACATGAGACAGCATTCGTCAGCAAGCAAGCATATATAGTTGGAGATGTAGAGATAGGCGAAGGCTCAGGCATATGGCCGGGGACGATTATCAGGGGAGACCACGCACCAATAGTAATCGGGAAGCACACCCAGATCGAGGATAACTGTACGGTGCACAGCGGCGTGCCGATGCACATCGGCGACAAAGTGCTCATCGGGCACAACGTCGTGGCGCACGGCATCCACATAGGTGATAACGTGCTCGTCGGAAACAATGCCACGCTACTGGACTATTCAGAGATCGGCGACTATTGTGTTGTCGGTGCAAATGCGCTGGTCAACATGGGCATGAAAATCCCTAACAGGAAATTCGCCTATGGCGTGCCCGCTAAGATCAAGGGAGAGGTGCCTGAGGAAAGGATCGCGATAATAAATATTGCATTACTTATGAATGCCATTCTGGCCAAAGAGTATAAAGAGCACGGGCTCTAAGATATTGCAAAGAAAAGTGCCCCGATATGATCGGGG
>JAVLBD010000065.1:0-7952 GCA_031581405.1 Dehalococcoidia bacterium | reverse complement strand
GAAGTATCCTGTACCTCTTTTTCAGCGGTCTCATTTAGCACCGGTTCCGCAATCGGGGTGCCTCATTCGATATCACGTCCCCACTCCCCTGTAACATCGTAGGTCGTATCACGAAACTCCTGCTCCTCGGGAAGCGGACGTCCCAGCCACTCCCGGTAGAAACTATCGATATCAGGAAGGACATCGAAGACGGCAGGGTAGCCTACGGGCACAGCCTCTACTTTGAGCAGGCTGGCGCATACAGGACAGTAGAACTCCCGCACTTCGCACAGGTTAGGGTCGGGGCACTTGAGGCCAGGATAAATCTCCTCCAACTTCTCAGTATCATCCCTAACGAAGATGAGGGCGTTCAGCTTCCAATTCTGTCGCCAGTCCCCGAACTCGTGACCACAGTCGCACTTTACTATCCGCTCCCCACCCTTTTGCACCACATTGAGATGGTCGCCCAGGGGCATTAATATCCTCTCCTTATAGGAAACGCGCTCCTGGAGGATCTCGATATATTTATCGAATCTATCGTCGTCCTTGGGCTTGCTCATGATTTCGAATGTCTTGTGCCAGGGGAGACTGCCATCGTACAGGTCTCTCAAATCCTCTTTGCTGTATGACATTTCATCACCTCACAGATTAAAGTCATCGGGCAGCGCCCAGAAGTCTTTGAACTCCCGGGTGAAGGCCTCGCTAAGCCTCATGCTGCTCTGGTACATCTCCAGAATCTTGTCATCCATATCTCGATCCATAACCCGCTGACGATACCTCTGCCACCATTCCTTTACCGGCACGCCCCTGGATAGTCTCTCTTTGCGCTTCACCTCCCGTAGTTCCCTGGTGGCAACCTCATCTACCTTCCACCGCTTCTCTTCCTCATCGTATCTGGTCTTAACGCAGTAGATGTTATTGGCCTGCCACTCGGTGGTGAGCCCATTGTCCATGTCAGCGGTTATCCATGCCGGATCCCTCTCAATGGGATCGCCAAGCCCTCCAGCAGCAGTTGAGACAGAAAGGAGCAGGTCCCCCTCGTAGATCTCTGTCGGCACCGGTATAAGGCCGACATCAAAGACCTGCCCGGGGAAGCGGTCCTTTAAATCCACCGGGTGGCCCACTTCGTGGAGCAGCGGCTGCCTTTTCTCCATTAATTCGGGGAGATTATCATAGCGCAATAAAAGGTTGTTCCTCCTGCCGCCGGGGTATCCACCGAACTGGCCAAGGTTGGGGATGATACCATCCGACGCAGTACCAAGCGCACCGCTGCCTACTAACTGCTGGCTTCTATGAATCATCACCACTGTTGGAACCGCAAGGCCGGAGCGGAATCTGCCGTAGCCTACTGAATAGGGTTCGAATCGGTGCGACAATTCCATCTGGGGTACGAAAAGCTCCCAAACCTCCGCGCTTCCCATGTCGACCTCCGGAGTAGCCAGCCACCCTCCACAATCGACCCCGTCGCAAACCCCGCAGGCACCCGGGCCGAAGTAGCCTGTTCCGGCGGCCAGTAGAGGGCGCTTGTTACCCATTTGATCGTAGCCGGCCATCTGCCAGCCAGCTGAAGATCGGTAGTTGAAGGTTTCTTCTCTGAAGCCACGAAGATAGAAGGCAATCCCTAGAAGGTGTGTCCACATCCCGAACACATCCAGCAGGGGGGCCCATGGCGTGGAGGTGGCCAGCTTCTTAATCTGGCTTGGGTTGAACAGGGAATCGATAGGCGGCTCCTTTACCTCAATTGGTAACAGTGACCCCAGATTGCCACGCCCGTCGTATGCCAGGGTCTGCACGGTAACTATTGAGACGCCACCCCATACCGCCTGGGGTGTGCCATTGAAGGGGTGCCAGCCCCACTCACCAATCCCCTCGAAGTCCAAAACCAGACCTCCCGCAGGCAGGACATCCATCTGTATGGGAATAAGGCGTATGGTATCCCGCTTGGCCGGGATCCACGATACCGGCTGGTCCGCCATGGGAAATTCGGCAGGCACTACGCCGCGGTATCGGCCGGGAACCATCCGCTGCCGGATGCGGACAATCTGATTACGTCTCTCCTCCTCTATGAGCTCCCTGGTCGCCCTTTTATAGTAGTCGAGCCCGAATTCACCGATAATACGCTTGATCTCTTCCCGCACTCGGATGTTGGCCGCAATAGCACCCTTGCGATCCAATAGGAAAATATCCGACATATCCAGGCAGATCTCGATCTTATGTTCGAAATCACGGTTTAACTTATCGTTGGAGCCTATTCGCTCGCAGCAGAACTTCAGCCCATCCGTGCCCCGCTCCACATTAGCCGTAGGCATCAAGCCAGGGCTTACCGCACCAATATCCATCTCCATAATCACGGTGGATACCCAACCAATCAGTTCGCCTTCCCAGAAAATGGGCAGTATATCGTAGACGTCAGCAGCGTGCATGCCGGATATAACGGGTTCGTTGGCTATGAAGAAATCGCCATCATTGATCCCCACCTCCTCCTCATAGTTCTTATTTATCATCCACCGGATATTATCCCCCATCAACTTAATGTGGATCTGAATGCCAGTGGACTGGGCGATGTTGTCCCCTTCGGGAGTATAGATGCCGAGGCATAGTTCGGCCACCTCCCGGACAAAGGGCGAACCCGATACCATACGGGTAGTCTCCCGGCCAGCTATCAGCGACGCCATGATCCGGGAATGAAAAAGCTCGCCCTTGACAGGGTCCTCCTTGAGCAAGTTAGGCTCGATGATTCCAGCGTAGCAGCCCGTCTCCCGGTACAGCCTCTCATTTTCTGTCATTATCTGCTTGATGCTCTTCCCACCTTCTCCTATTCCTTTGCTCTCGCTCATCATAACCTCCTCTAATCGTCATTTCACAGTCGGGGAATCTTCAGGTGAGCCATATCAGCAACCACTCGTCCATTCTGGCCCGTCTCCCCGGCGGAACGAAGAAGGTAGTCGCCGGAGCCTCTACTACAGCTATCCCCTCAATCTCGTTCCCTGGCCTGATCTGGTCCATGTCATAGATAACGGCCTTGTGCCATTCGCTGTTAAAGTACACTTCCCTCTCGCCCTTGATGGCTGCCTGTGGTGGATCCTTTCCCTCCAGTGGCCTCTTAACCAGTTTGGGCTTGACCTTGGGAATCGTGGCAGTGAGCCCCAGCTCGAAGATCTGATATCCCGCCTGCTGGTGCTTGGCCACGCCAGCATAGACCTTCACATAAAGATCCTCGAAGGCAGCGATGAGCTTGTCCATATCCTCAGCGCTATTGATACGGGATACCGGCGATGGCACTTCAATGTCATCCATCTGGCTGCCATAGCGTACATAGGCTATCTGACGAACATTAGCCTGCTCCCACGGCAGACCTTCAGCAGCGAAATCGGCCTGCGCCAGCTTTTCCAGCTGTTCCCAGCCAGGATTAAGCATAAGCTGACCCATCATCAACTTAAAGGCATCATCGGCACCATGGTGAATCATAACCGTGGTTGACTTCTGGTAGCGGTGGATGATGTCCACGGCAGCGCAGCCAAAGGAAGAGAAGGCCGCCGCGTAGGGCAAGGTGGCCACCCCCTTGAAGGGCAGGCCCTCGGTGTAGCCGGCGACGTGCATCGGGCCGGCACCGCCATAGCTTAGAAGGCAATAATCAGCCGGGGAGAAGCCCCGAGCATAAAGCACTGCCCTAATGTGCTCCTTCATCGTGCTGTTGATAAGCCTATATACCCCTTCTGCGATGTAATAGGGATCGACGCCCAGGACATCGGCGCATTGTTCCTTGATTGCCTTGAGGGCTTTCTCCTTGTTCAATTTGAGCTTGCCTCCGAGGTAGTTGTCCGGATTTAAAATGCCCATGATGAGCATACAGTCCATCACCGTGGGCACCTCGTTGCCCATATCATAGGAGACCGGTCCCGGGTCGGCCCCTGCACTCTCGGGACCCACAGTAATCCGCCTGGTGATAGGATCAATGGTAACGTACATCCCGGTGCCGGCACCGATGGTGTCCATAAGTAGTGTAGGAATATTGAATAGCATACGGTTGATGACCACCTCGCGCAGCATGACAGGCTCACCACCCATAATGAGGCCTACATCGAAGCTGGTACCTCCCATATCAGAGCATACCCAGTTGCCTATCCCCATCTCCTGCTCCATATAGCGAACCCCGAGCAGACCGCCTATAGGCCCGGAGAAGCACCCTTCATAGAGCCTGGGGTAGCGGATATTGGTCACGCCTCCGTGCGCCAGAACTATCTGCAGCGGATATCGGTATCCACTGCCCTGGAGCTTGCTCTCAATCCCAAACAGTTGTTCACGTCCGGGCTCCGCAGAGCTGGCATGGAGGACAAGCGTGTTGAGTCGCGGTTGCTCCCTGGTGATGGGACAAAGCTGGTGAGAGAGGTACACCGGCACCTGTTGACCACGCCTCTGCATCACCTCCTGGGCTACTTCAGACACCCTCAGCTCGTGCATCGGGTTCAGGTACGAGTACCACAGGGAGACGGCGATAGCCTCCACCCCCTCATCCAGCAACTCCTCGACCGCCCTCTCAACCTCATGCTCATAGAGGGGTATGGCCTCCATCGAGAACATATCTATTCGCCCGGTCACCCCCTTAACCAATCTCCGTGGAACCAGGGGCCTGTTGTGGCGATGGGTTACGTGATGCAGAACATCCTGATAACCATACCCGGTCCACGTCTGGCGGCTCCGTTCGTGGATGAAGACGTCTTCATCCCCCCTTTGGGTGATGACCCCCACTTTTTTACCCGTCGCAGTGAGAAGTACATTCATCATCGACGTGCCGCTGTAGACAATAGCCTCGACACTGGGGAGAATAGTACCCGCCAGCTTCTTGAAATCGATATCCCAATACTCGAAAGCATCCATCAGCGACTCCCAAATACCCAGGGATTGATCATGTGGGGTAGTTGCCGCTTTGCCGATAGTGAAATTTCCCTCACTATCTACCACCATCATATCCGTCATTGTGCCGCCGGCATCACTGGCGATTATCTGTACCTGTTTTTCCCTGACCATATTACCTCCTTGCAAGTCACGCTCGAATTGGGGATTTCAGCATATCCAATCCACGCCACCGTGTCAACAGGCATGCTTGCCTTGATTGCATAATGTGGCTATCTCATACGAAACCACTGAAAAAGAGGTGCGGGATACTTCCTGCCAAGGGTCTGTGGTGTTCCCCTGCTTTAGAAGTCCCCCAAGATTGGGGGATAAACGAGGTTGATTGAGAGTATTTCAGTAATCTCATTCTAAGAAGACTGCTTGACATACAGCTAGAAGTCATCTATAGTCATTTGCGGCCAAAAGACCTGGTAGTCTTACACAAGTCTCAGTACAATACAACATTATAGTATTTGGGACTCTGTAAATACAGACCAGCAGCAGAGATATAGTATAAATATAGAACAGGACAAATGTAGAGGGCACAAGCGAAGGAGGGTAGATGTTCTGTACAAATTGTGGAGCGCAGCTGTCTAATGACAGCGAATTTTGTACGAAGTGCGGAGAAAACACGGGTAATAAGCTTCCATTAATACCGCCAAACCCGACGCAGCCAGGTTTATTAGCAAGGCAAACAGTAATACCCAAATGGAAACGGTCTGGTTTCTCGAGTATGAATAAGATGGAAAAGGTATACTTTATCTCAGCCTGGGTCGTGGCTGCGGCAGCCTTACTAGCAGTGCTATTTACAATTATCGGCAGAGCGAATTTTGACAACCCTGGACCAAATATTGCTCGCGTTATCTTCGAGATTATCTTTCTGGGGCTTACCGGTGTATTTACTCTTCTTTTCCTTTCGGGGTGGTTTAAGAACAGAGCTTTTATGTTTTACTTAACCTGGGTTGTTGCCGCACTAGCATTATTAACTCTTATCCTCGTTCCAATAGGCTATGATGGTTTAGGAGCAAATGGAACAATTATCGCCGGTGATTTTTTCCTCGTCGTCTTCCTAGGCATATTCTGCACCATCCTCTTGTTATATCAATCACAATATGAATTGCATTGGTTTACTAAGAATGAGCATATCCTTCGCACCACACCTTCTGATGTTAAATGTCCCGAGTGTGGCTCTGCAACAATCATACGGACATCAAAGAAAGGGCCCAATGCCGGGCGTTCGTTTTACTTATGCAGTCGTTATCCTGGGTGTAAAGGCAAAGTAGCAATAGAGAATTAAATTATCTATGAATCTTGGAAGAGAGAAAGATACTATGGCTTCCCCATAGCAACCTTACTTGACAAACGGAAACAATTGGGGGGCACATACACGCATATAGCCATATGCCCTTGATAACCAGATGCATAAAGTAGGGCTAGTAGGCGCATAGACTGCTCGACATCCTAGTAACCTGCGCTCAGCTCAATTATCTTATGCTCAATGGCAGTGGCATCTGGGTCACCCGGCGTTGGATACACCTCGGGATTTGGCGTGTCAATACCATATACATACCATTGTGCTATGCTCGCACCACCACTCATACTGGTGTATACTTCCCAGTATCCTTGCTGTGATTGATACTCAGAATCCCAGTCATAGTATGTAATTTCCTGCAGTACGTACTCGTACGCTTCGGGGCCCTTTGCCAGGTCGAATAGATGTCGCTGTACCGTAGAGATTGGTCCGACACTTTCACCTGGCGTCCCTGTAGGTGTAGGCGTAAGTGTAGGAGAAGACTCTCCATCACCCCAGGGATCATACACACCTGTAAAGCCAAGCGCAATGAACACAGCCATACCAACTACAAGGATGAATACTACTCCAACAAGTACACTTTTCATCGCATCCCTCTAAAATAAATTAGGTGAGCCTAACACAACCTGGTAGTTCTGTCAAGTAACCTAGCCTCAGCTAAGGGATATGTGGTGAAATCAGGGAGTGTACTAGTTCCAGGTTGCCGCCTGTGCTACCCCGGGGGGGTAACTTATACGAGGGAGGTTATAAGTCATAAAAGAGACTAGAATCTAATAAGCCACTCTATGTCTCTATCAGCTAAAGATAGTATGTCTTCCTGTTTCCTTACAGGTATACTACCTTTGCACTCAGGATAACGAGTGCACACATGAAAAGGACTACCAACATTTGGGCCTTTTATAGATTTCCGTATCGATGTTTCGGAGCCGCATTTCGGGCATTTTACATCTGAAATCATTAAGTGAAAATAATCCTCAATCTTTAGCTGTCAAGCAGACATTCTTATTACGGTGTAGATAATGGAGGTATAAGCCGAAATCGCTCACTGCATTAGTTCCACATTATACGAGTGTATAGCATGAGATGAAAACCAAAGGCTATGAAGGGGGAAATCAATACCAAAAGTAAAGTAAAAAAACCTAATACATGAGCCGCCAGGGATTCGAACCCTGAACCTACTGATTAAGAGTCAGTTGCTCTTCCGTTGAGCTAGCGGCCCATACAACAAAGAAACATATCATCTGGGCATTTTAAAGTCAAGACTGGGAAGCGAGAACCCCACCGACAGCCCAGTTCTCCTTGTCTATATCCTCAAAGATTACGGTGGTTGCCTCCGGGGTGGTATGCGCGATGGCAACTATCGCGTCAGTGATCACCCTGGCAAGCTCCGCCTTTTGAGACTGGGTTCTTCCGGTCCACATCTCTACCCGAACAATAGGCATACTAATCACCTCCTCTTGCTAATAAGCTCCCCCCCGTAGTATATTAATTTTACCAGTGGGGAGGTTAATATGGGTCCTAGCCTCTGGCATCGGATTAAATTCAAGCTTAAAAAAGCACAAGGGAAGAATATATTCCTCTGTGATAGCTGCAAATGGGACTGGCGGAGCGCCTGCCACCGCCCTGATCGCCCCAATGCTACCTGGTGCCCCGATTACGAAAAACGGGGTAAGTAGTCACCAGCCACGGCTGAGACGAGTCACCAGGAAAATCGGTAGCCCGTTTTTCTCCATCCTCTCTTGAGTATCCGCTATATCATAAGGAATGC